>NZ_JASHDO010000007.1:0-96933 GCF_047463615.1 Streptococcus infantis
AAGCTTCTCTAAGCTATAGCCTTGTTTTCTAAGTTCATAGATCTGAACTTTATCATCATAAGTTAATTTCATAATAAAAACACCCCAAAAGTTAGATTTTTATGTCTAACTTTTGGGGTGCAGTTCAGTCAACACTTGATAGTAGGCGTTTTTCTAATTTTGAAAACTTGGTAGTCATCCTCTTTTGAGCTTTATAATTCAAGGATATGAGCTTGATAGCCAATGGCTTCTAAGAATTTCAGTAAATCTGTCCTATCTAAAAAGAGGGTTTTCTCGTTAGTATTAGGATGAAAACTCATCCGTTTTTCCGACATAATTTCTTTGTCGAAATAAACTTGAATATCTTTGTCAGCATTGTTAAGCAAACCAAAGGGAGAAACAACTCCTGCGGGCAAGCTCATTTTTTCAAAGAGACTCTCAGAAGAAGCCATACGAATCCTATTTGCCCCTATCAAATCCTTCAATAACTCCATATCCAGACGTTTTTTATCATCCATAATGACAAGATAAAAAGCTGTTTTCTTTTTGTTAGTTAGAAACATGGTTTTGGTGCGAACACCTTCGATTCCTTCGATGAAGCTATCTGCTTGCTCAGTCGTTAGGGCAGGCTCATGCTCCACAACTTCAAAGGGAATAGCTAACTCTTCTAGCTTTTCCACTACTTTAGTGTACGATTCCATCTTGCCACCTCCTAGGCTTATGTTCGTAGCTAAAACTGGATTTTAAGGATTATCAGTCCCATTTACACTTTTAAGACAAGAACTTTTTTGGACTTAAGCTATGATTCCACAGCTGATGACGAATACACCTTCCAACTAGCTTTAGCCTCTGTCCGTTCCACCACAAAGCCACAAGGCAGATCCGCAACTTGATTGATAGACTCATCTAGTTTACATGCTTCAGCTAGGGAAATAAGGCGGACGTCCTCTAGGGTATGATCTTCCGAACACAAGAATTGCCACATCCCATCCTCTTTATCGTGGGAGATTAAGGTGATGGGATTTTTCCCATCCATAACATGTTGTCAAACGATTCAGGCCGTGTTAGGTGCATTCTTAAAAGCAAAAATCATCTTGGACTCGCTCCTTTAATCTACTAGCAATTACATATTTTTGGCATAGTCAAAGCGCTGATTTACTTTTTGACTAAGGGTGATAAGGCTCGATAAATCTCTTACTTGACACGGAAAGAGGACATAGCTATCGCTATCAATATCCATAGCTGCTAGACAGAAGCCTCGCGACTCCCACTCCTGATCCAGAGTTTGAGCCCACAGCGGAATATCCCCATCCTCTTTGAGTAACTCCTCCTGCAGAGGAAGCTTGTATTTCTTAACCAAGGATTCTAGCTCATAGAGAAAATCTTCCTTCTCCGTATTCCAATCTAACTCCACAAAACTACCACTTTCTAGCAACTCATCTGCTAGGCCAATCCATTGGAGAGTAGCCTCGTCATCCTCTGCATCGATACAACGTTCATCATATCGATCAGCATGCTCTTGGAAATAAGCTTGCGGTGTCTCAAAACAGACTTTCAAACTTTCTAAAATTTCCTGATTACTGGTTAATAGTTGAGCGATTTCTAAGTAGGTTTCACTTGTTCTCATATCTGTTCTAACACTCCAATTTTTAAAATCAGGCAGTATGCTCTGCTCTAAGATGGCTTGTGAATCACGAAAAACAATACTTCCACATCCAAGCCTGTTTTTCCATAAATGATCGTATGGATTTGTAACACTAATTTCGCAAGAAAGTCTATCTGCCCCTTTACTCTGATAGACTTGCACAAAATCCGGTCCCAATGGTCCAGCTTAAAACTTGATTAGCTCATCTGAGATAAGAATCGTATCATTTGCTATCTGTCAAGATCCTTTCAGATAAGTCTAGCAAATCTCCTCTGTCAACTTCATCTGCGTAACTTGAGACAATGTTGCCATCATGTTCTTCTACTAGCTTTTTGACATTTTACAAGGAGTCGCTTTTTTACCTCAACATTCACTACTATTATATCATAGAAGGAGCAGTTTACTTACGTTTAATCAAGTATTGAACAGCTTTTTCTAAACGTTCCTTCTGGGATTGGGGATCCTCTAGAGGGTCATTGATACAAGCCGTTAAATTTTCCGTAATGATTAACTCAATCACACGATCAACACTGGATCGAACTGCTGTTAATTGAGTAAGGATATCGACACAATCACGCTCCTCCTCTATCATTTTTTGGATCCCCCGCAATTGACCTTCAGAGCGTTTGAGGCGAGTAATGTACTTTGATTTTGTCATCTCTTTTTCCTTGAACAATTTTTCCTCATTATATCTCTAATGAAAACCCTTGTCAAAAGTATCTCTTTCCTTAAAGCTAAAACCTTTTAGCCCTCCACCCTCACTCGAGTAACAATGCCGTCTTTATCAGTCATGCTGAATTCTGAAGACGAAAACCACTGAGTTGTCGTCTTGCCAGTTTGAGATTGAGCAAATACTTTTAATAATTCCTCTTTGTTCTCAACTTCCACCACATAGTAGGCTAGGCCTGTCAATCCATTCTCACGTCGAGCTAAACTTTTTCCTCCCCATTCATTAACAGCTAAATGGTGATGGTAATCCCCTGATGCTATCCAACTGGCATGTGGAATCGTGAATTTATCCTCAAGACCAAGAGACTCTTGATAAAAAGAACTCGACTCTCGACTATTCTTAACAGATAGGTGAACATGGCCCATACGAGTGCCTTCTGCGATCACAAAAGGCTCTAGGTCTCGTCCTAGTTCATAGATAGCTTGGGCAGACAGCTCTTCTGTCACACCAATAATTCGCCCGTCCTCTCGAATGTCCCACTCGGTCACAGGCTTGTCTCTATAGAGCTCAATGCCATTACCCTCCCGGTCTTCAAGATAGATAGCTTCACTATAGCCATGATCAGCTCCACCAACTAATGGAATCTTTAAGTCTAACAAGTGTTTAAAAACATTAGCCAAATCTTCACGACTTGGCAAAAGAAGGGCCATATGATAAAGACCATAACTTTGCTTAGGATTGCTAATGTCATCTGTCTTAATTAGCCGAACTAGCGGTTTCCCACCGGCACCTAAAAGAACTTCTTTTTCCGATTGATTCAAAATCTCCAAACCAAGTAATTGGTGATAAAAAGCAGTCTGACCTGCTAAATCTCTAACATTTAAAGACACCTCTGCCAAATGAATGCGACTATTATACTCGTAAACCATAGAAAACCTCTTTTGTTGTAACTATTTTTGTTACACCTATTATACACCCTTATCAACCAATGTCAATCCAGATGCTTAGAGATGAAAAAACAAGAAAAATCCTCCCCATGTAGGAAGGATTGTCTAGATTTAATGAGCCAACATTTCTTGGGCAATCTCTTGACCTGATAAGCCATCTGGATAGTAGGTTGGCCAGTTGTCCATCTCTTCAAAGAGGGCTTCTTGACTAGTGCCTCCAAAAAAGATATGGAAATGCTCTGCCTTGACTGGGGCGATATTGTGGTCGCTGAATTGAACATACTTGAATTGTCCAGCGTCCGCATCTGTCGCTTCAAAGAGATAACGGACTCCACGATTCCCTTTCTTATAAGTCAGGATTTTCTTGCCGACATACTTGTAAGTATATTTCTTACTTTGGCCACCTTGGATGAATTCCATAGTATTATCTGTAATATTAATCTTGCTTACATCTGTTTGGTAACCTTTTTGATAGTAGGCCTTGTACTCATCCTTAGTCATCTTGCCAGTCAATTTAGCCTTGTAGTCAAATACTTGGTCAAGAGTCCCATTTTCAAGGAAAGGATAAACTGACTGCCAGTTACCAGCATAATCACTTAGGGTACGGTCCTTAACATCTGCATCCTCAAAGTAACCATTTTGAACGGTTTTAGTTTCCTCTGCCTTTTCTGGTTCAATCTCTGCTCCTGCCTGATCAGTTGTCTGCTTGAGGGCCTTGAAGTTTTTCTCCATAACAGAGATGTAATTCTCACCGGCTTTCATGTCCTCTTCTGTCAAGCTTTCAAGAGGATTCAGAACATCTAGCTTGACACCGGTTTCTTTTGAGAGGGTATTAGCTAGGGCTTGTGAGGCATTTTCTTCAAAGTAGATATAAGAAATCTTATTTTTCTTAATGTATTCGGTCAATTCTGCCAAACGGCTTGCTGAAGGCTCCGCATCTGGGGAAAGACCTGAGATAGAAACTTGATTGAGTCCGTAGTCTAAAGCTAAGTAACGAAAGGCAGCGTGTTGAGTCACAAAACTCTTTTGTTTTGCACTAGAAAGTCCTTCAGTATAGGCCTTGTCCAGAGCTTGCAATTTCTCGATATAGGCAGCTGCATTTTGTTCAAAAGTCGCCTTCTTATCTGGATAGTCAGCTGATAAACTGTCACGTATGTGCTCTACAAGCTTAATGGCACGCGCAGGAGACAACCATACGTGAGGATCATACTCGTGATGATGGCCTTCTTCGCCATGGTCATGGTCTTCCTCTTCTTCACTACCTGGAAGAAGCAACATATCTCCAGTAGCCTTGATTGTTTTTACTTTTTTTGCATCTAGAGATTCTAAAAGCTTAGGAACCCAAGTTTCCATATTTTCATTCTCATAAACAAAGGCATCAGCATCTTGGATTTTAGCGACTGCCTTAGGTGAGGGTTCATAGTCATGTGGCTCTGTTCCAGCCCCGATTAAGAGTTCGACATTGGCTGTGTCGCCTGCTACTTGCTTGGTAAATTCGTATACAGGATAGAAAGTTGCGACGATATTTAATTTCCCGTCTGCTTGTCTTTGATTGGAACAAGCGACTAAGAACAAGGTCACAAGACTTGCCAAAAGTAGGCCTAGTTTTTTCATGTACTTCTCCTATTTGATAAAACGTTTGAGTAAACTGACTAATAAGAAGACAACTACAAAGATAATGGTAATACTTGCACTTGGTGGTGTCTCTGCATAATAGGAAATATAGAGTCCCGCCACCATACCTAGAAATCCAATGGCACTAGCTAGAATCATCACGGAACTAAAGTTCTTCCCTAAACGCAACGCAATACTAGCTGGCAAGACCATGATAGTCGATACTAAAAGAGCACCCGCTGCTGGTATCATGAGGGCAATAGCCACACCAGTTACCATGTTAAAGAGGATAGACATGGTACGCACAGGAAGACCATCGACAAAAGCTGTATCCTCGTCAAAAGTTAGAATATACATAGGCCTTAAAAAGAGGAAGGTCAGAATTAAAACAACCGCTGCAATAACAAAGAGGCTAATGACCTGCTCTTGACTAATAGTCACGATAGAACCAAAAAGATACTGATCCAGACTCATCGAACTAGAACTCTTCCCCTTACTCATAACAATAAGTGAAACTGCAAGTCCTGTAGACATGAGAATGGCTGTCCCAATCTCCATAAAGCTCTTATAAACCGTACGGAGATACTCAAGGAAGACCGCTGCAATCAAGACAATCACAATGGTTGAAATGGTCGGAGAAATTCCTAAAACCAAGCCAAAGGCAACCCCTGAAAGCGAGACGTGACTCAGAGTATCACTCATAAGACTCTGACGACGCAAGATAAGGAAGGTCCCCAGAACTGGTGAAAAGAGACTCATGGCAATAACAGCCAAAAAGGCCCGCTGCATAAAATCATAAGACAGTAGATTAAGCATGGTCCACCTCCTGATCACTTTCATGGACGTTGAAGCAACGCCATGGCGAATCTTGGTCACGAACAAGGTGAATATTACGATCTGCGTAGTCTTTGACTTCTTCTGGATCATGGGTAATCATCAAAACAGCCTTGCCATGATGGTGGGCACTATGGTGCATGAGTTCATAAAACTCATCCTTGGTCCCCGCATCCATTCCTGTCGTCGGCTCATCCAAGATAAAGATATCAGGATCCGAAGCAAACATACGTGCAATAACAGCCCTCTGCTTTTGCCCACCAGAGAGGGAACCAATGCGTTTATCCCGATGTTCCCACATACCAACAGAGTTTAAACTAGCCTTGATATGTTCTTCATCGTGAGCATTCAAACGGCGGAACCAGCCCTTTCTTGGATAACGACCGGATTTAACAAATTCATAAACAGTACTTGGAAAGCCTGCGTTAAAACTTGCAATCTGCTGGGGAAGATAGGCAATTCTTAATTTCTTCCCATGAATATTAGTCTTTGAAATGGTAACTTTGCCAAATCTTGGTTGTAAAATACCTAGACTAGCCTTGATAAGAGTAGTCTTTGCCGCTCCATTTTCTCCTGTCAGTGTGACAAACTCCCCACTATCAACACTGTAATTGATATGCTCAAGCACCGGTTCCTTGTCATAATAGAAGGACAAATCCTCTACTGTGATGTATCTCATTACTTGATTTCTCCTACTAAAGCAGTTAAAAACCGCTGGATAATTTTTTGTTCGTTTGGTGTGAACTGAGTGGCAACCTGCTCATAAGTCGAGAGGGTATGCTCATGATGATGCTGGTGTTCCTCAGCAATAGGTCGAGCCAAGTCTGTCAATTGATAGAAGACAACGCGAGCATCCTTAGGATCCTTAGACGTTTCTAACATTCCCTCCTTAACCAGGGATTTGATAGCCTTGGTAACGGCAGCTTGACTGACATTGAGACGACGCGCCAACTCAGAGTTGGTGAGCGACTCCTCTGATAAAAGCATGAGAATATGCTCCTGCGTATTCGTCAAGGCCACATCACTGGTGCAATGACCGATGAGAATTTCATGTTGGTTTTCCGCCTTGAGAATAATCTCATTTAAAAAACGATCGATATCTTTTGCCAACTGTCTCATGATTTGCTCCTTTCTCAGAACGGAATTTCTATAAATATAAGGTTTTCATACTCTTCAAAAATCAAATTCAAACCACGTCAGCTTCGTCTTGGCGTACTCAAGTACAGCCTGCGTCTCGCTTCCTAGTTTGCTCTTTGATTTTTATTGAGTATCACACCATTCCTTTACTAGTTAAGTATATCACATCCAAGCAAGGAGTCAAGAAAAAAGATGAAAACACCTGAGATGTTTTCATCTTTTAGAATTATTTTTCTTGTTTACGGCTAGTCCAGAGGGCTGTCGCTCCAAGAATCATACCAAGTAGCATCATGAAAATAGATTGTTCACTACCTGTATTTGGAAGTAATTTTTCTGATACGACTGTCTTGTTGGCAAATTTATCTGCAACCTTATAATAAACTTTTACAGTAGAAGGTTGAGTCGGTTTTGTCGCTTGGTCTTCTACTGGTTTAGCTGGATCTTGCTCTTTACCTTCTTCAGGAAGTTTAAATGTTTTTGAGTCCACAGAAATCGTGCGTGAATTTGGATTTACCTTTTCATACTGAGTCAAATCAGCTGTTTTGAGATAGTCTTCAAAGGCAGCATCCATTGAAGGACCTTCTTCTCTAGCACCACCAAGCATGGTATAACCGTCACCACCTGCTGCAAGGAAGTCATTGGTTGCTAGGTAGTAGATTTTCGCCAAATCTAGTTTTTCATAAAGACCAGTTGCACGATTCTTCACTTGAATAGCCAAGACGCGTTTACCTGCGACTAGGTTTGTATCGTAGTAGACCTTGGCTCCTGAAATCTGTAAGAATCCACCACTTGGTTCTAGCAATGGTTGACCATTTTCATCCAAGACAGTTTTTCCTGCCTTATCAACCTGCAAGATAGAGCCGAGAGATTTTTCAAACATATCCAGAACTTGCTGACCAGTTACTTGAATTTGTGAGATGGTGTTTCCAAATGGCAAGACTGCAATGACATTTCCTTTTGTAATTGGCTTATCTTTGGCAATCGTTTCACGCAAGCCACCACCATTTGTCACAGCGATGTCTGTTGGATGACTAAATCCTGTTTGACCATACTGGTAGAGAGAATCTGCGACGACATTTCCAAGGTTGGTTTCACGGACACGAACATTTTCACGGTCACCGTTCAATTCAACTGGGCTATTTGAAACAACTTCTATAGCATTTTCAGCGTCATACTTTTGTTTGATGTCCTTGACAAGTTTTTCAATTTTTGGATTAGCTTCCAATTTCTTAGCATCTGCAGCCGCAATGAGCGAAGGATTTCCCAATAATTGGCGAGATTTGTAAGTAATTTTACCAACATTATGGAGATAGCTTCCTGTCTGGTTGTAGGTCACATTGTCCCCATAGGTAGTAGATTCTACTGTATGAGAGTGACCATCAATAACAGTGACACGTTTACCTTTCAGAAGAGGATTTTTTGAAAGTGCTTCTGCAAGTGTTGAACCGCGCCATTCTACTGGTGTTGTTGTATCAACTCCCAAGTGAGCGAGAACAACATAGTGTTTGTAGTCTTTGCCTTCTGCCAAGGCTTTAGCTTGAATTTCTTCGATAACCTTGTTAACCTCTGCAATAGGTTCTGTAAAGGTTACGCCTTTAACATTTTTAGGGTGGGTCTTGGTAGCTGTTTCAGGTGTTGTCACACCGATGACAACAAATTCATCACCTGCAACATCCTTGTTCTTATCAACAATTGTTGCTGCTTCAAATAGACGAGCTCCATTAACATAAGTATTTGAGCTAAGCAGTGGGAAGTTCAAGATTTCTTTGTATTTTTTAGCTTCGTCAAGTCCAAAGTCAAACTCGTGATTTCCTACAGCCATAGCATCGTAGCCCATCTCATTTAGGATTTTGGCACGAGCTTCACCCTTTGTAGAGTTTGAAATCGGCAGACCTTGGAAGGCATCACCTGCATCCACTACTAGAGTCGTTTGGTTGCCCTTTTCTCGCTCCTTCTCAATAACTGTCGCGAGCTTGGCATCTCCAATTACTCCTTTTTCTTCTACAATACGACCATGCACGTCATTGGTATGCAAGATAACAGTATCTGCTTCTTCTTTTTGAGGTGCAACCTCTTCAGCTGGTGTTGCCGTACTTGTAACAACCTCAGGAGTCGCTGCTACTACTGGTGCTTCTGCAGTGCTCACAACTTCTGTAACTTCTGAAGAACTAGTATTTTCTTCAGCATAGACTTGTCCAGCTAAAAAGGCTGGAGCTAATAGGGCTGTCGATAGGACAGGCAACAAGAAACGTTTATTCATTTTGGAATCCCTTTCCCTTCTTCTTTCTTCTACCATTATACGCTATTTATCATGATTTTAAAACTTTTAGCCTTTTTGAAGGTAACCTATCCGACATTTCATAAAAAAAGTCTGAACAAAAAGCTCAAACTCTTTTCTATATTATTATTGAAAATCTTTGATCTTTCCATCATAGGTCGCCCAGTCCTTACTGAAGAAACGGTCATTCATTTTATAGTCTGGAGCTGGAGTCGGATCCGTTAAGAAGGGATTGACAACCTTATCAAAAGCCAGCCACCCCAACCAACCAATGTGAATAGTGTCCTTGACAAAGTAGGGATCTCCGCCTTTTTTAGAAAAGTCAGCAATGTTGGTGAAACCTTGACTTTCTAACTGGTAACGAATTTTTTCAACAGCATGTTGGTACATTTCCTCGCTGAGCCCTGTATGGGCCATCCATTTTTTATTGACAGGCTGGATCACAAAAAGGACATTGACCTTTGATTTTGCAAATTGATTGAGAACCAACTGCAAATCATTATATTCAGACGACTTGAGGAAATTGTAATTTTTTTGATAGCCCTTATACTTCTCGAGGTAGTCTTTCACCTGAGTCTTATAAAATTGATTTTCAATTCCCATATCGTTATTATTGGTATTGGCTTCTGCATCCTTTCGAGCAATTTTTTCTAACTCCTCATAAGAAAATTGATCCGGAAGATCTTTTAAATAGTTCTCCACATGTTCCTTGTACTTGAGTTTTCCTCGAATGGAAAATTGCCCAAATAGAGAGGCCTGACGCTCATTAAAACGTGCAAAAGCCTTGATAATAGCATGATCAACCTCTGATAATTCCTCACCCTTTGACAGTTTCTCAACGATACCCTTCATAGAGACTCCAGGATTTTGCTTTAAGAGACGTTTAGCCGCATGTTTGGCTCCTATATCTCCCGATTGATTTTCTAAAAAGGCTGTCAACTGATCGTTGTTAAAGTAGTTTTGGAAGAAGGCTGGCTCATAGTCCTCCTCTGTAAACCACTGAGGGGAAATGACAAATACTGCCTGCTTTTCCTCGATTTCTGGTAAGATTTGTTGCATACCGAAATACTGGTTAAGCGAGGCTGCTCCTGCTTGACCCAAAAAATAGGGGCGGTAGGGACGACTATATTTCTCCGCCAAAACCGCTGGGTGCATGCTATCAAAACGAATCCACTCACTTGAGCCAAAAAAGGGAATAAAGCGCATATTAGGTTCCGTAAAGGCTCTCACTTTTTGACTTCTCTCTTTAAAACTTTCCGAACTAATCGCTGCTGCAGAATATTTTTCTTCAGTCAAATTATGACTCGGATTGTTTGGATAGAAAAAGATCAGTAAGAAAACAAGAAAACTAGCAAGAAGCAGAGGGCCTAAGATTAACCACAAACGCTTAAGCATTCTGCAACTCCCTAATGCCTGCTACAATTTTATTGGCTGTATTCCAGTCATCACGACCGAACTCTGTCACTGGAACACGAATGTCAAAACGATTTTCGATTTCCACGATTAATTCAACTGTTCCCATACTGTCCAAGACACCTGCATCGAAAAGATCTTCATCCATCATGTCAGAAACATCTTCCATAAATAATTCATCAATAATTTCAATAACTTCTGATTTGATATCCATTTTTTAATTTCCTTCTATTTTTTAAACCACAAATCATTCAAAAATCCAGAAAAGATTAAGAATGAAATCATCACGACATGGAAGGTTATCACCATGCCAAGTAACTGAGCCCAACGATTCTCAAGCAATGGAGGTCGCCCTGCTTTCTTACGTTCCTTATTGAGCGTTTTTTTCTTCCGAACCCAGGCATCATTCATGACTAAGCCTAGTCCATGAAAGAGTCCGTAGGCAATGTAAAACCAAGTTAGTCCATGCCAGAACCCCATAAGGAGCATGTTCAGGATATAGGCAATACTTGAAGTCACATTTCGATTCTTAAAAAGCTTCTTTCTCGTCATCAACATGACCATGCGCATAAAAATAAAATCACGGAACCAGAAAGATAAACTCATATGCCAACGATTCCAAAACTCCTTCAAATCCCTTGATAAAAAAGGTTTGTTGAAGTTAATCGGACTACGAATTCCCATCAGATTTGAAATTGCCAAAGCAAACATAGAGTAACCTGCAAAGTCAAAGAAGAGTTCCAAACCAAATGCATACATGACTGCGACTACATAATAGTTAAAGACGCCACCTGTCTGTAAAGCTAGATTCTTTAGAGGTGGTAATAAAATCTCGCCTAAAATATGAGCTAGAATAAATTTATACAGAAATCCCCACATGATATACCGAACGGACTCGGCTAGCATATCCATCAACTCATCGCGCTCTGGAATTGTCTGATAATTTTCATTAAAACGTTTGAAACGATCAATAGGACCACTTGAAAATGTCGGCATAAAGAGAAGAAAACGCAAATACTCCCACATCTTCAAATCCTTAATGACTCCATCTCGAAGTTCGATGATGATTCCTACCGAACGAAATGTCAAATAAGAAATTCCCAAGAACCCAAGCAAAGACTGCGTTCCATTGATAGCCGGTTGCACCTTGACAAAGATAATCGGAAGGAGGGACAGAAAACTAACGAGGTAGAATACCCACTTGCCATCCTTACTTTTTCGATAGTACTTGTAGAAAAGCAGGAGCAATATTTCCCAGCACAGATAAATACCCAAGGCAGCCAATTGATTGGTCTTACCTCCCGTCAACATGGTAACGATAAAGAAGAGACTAACCAGTATTTCATACCAGGCAAAACGTTTTTTGAAAAAAAGTCCGATAAAGATTGGCAAGGTAGCAGTAATCACGTACAAAAAGTACTGCGGATTCCCATACGGCTCAATATGAGGCAGCTGTTTCAGGAAATCCATCATCTATTATTCACCTCGTTAATTAATCCTTTGATATCAATCTTGCCATTTGGAGTCAGTGGCAATTCCTTTCTGTAAAGGAACTTAGACGGCATCATGTAAGACATCATGATATCCTCCAAATCTTCCTTAATGGCTTTGGTAATATCAATTTCGCGCTCAAACTGTTCCTTGACCCCATCTTTTAAGATGACATAGGCTAAGAGATTTTGGACCTTGTGATCTTTGTTGTAGCGCGGTACTGCAACAGCAGATTCAACGTACTTGGATTTGTTCAAGTTTTGAGAGACATCCTCTAGTTCAATACGATAGCCATTAAACTTGATCTGGAAGTCCATCCGTCCACCATAGAGAAGGAGGCCTTCGTCCGTCATGGTTCCGACATCGCCTGTGTGGTAAGCTGGAAGACCTTCAAATTCGAAGAAGGCTTCTGTTGTTTTCTCTGGATTATTCATATAACCTTTTGAAACAGCCGGTCCAGACACGATGATTTCCCCTTGCGCCCCATTTGGCAATTTGTTGCCTGCCTCATCAATGATGAAGGTTGGAGAGTCTTTTTTGGTATAACCGATTGGCAAGCGTTTAAGAGTCGCTAACATCTCATCTGTAATAGCGACTGCCGACAAAGCTACCGTCGCTTCCGTTGGGCCGTAGGCATTGATGATGCGTGCATTTGGGAAACGCTCGCGCAATTTCTGAGCGGTTTTAACGGTCAACTCCTCCCCATCAAAGTAGAAATGGGTAATCCCTGGCATCTTTTCAGCATTGAAATCTTCAGACAACATGGCCATATCTGCGAAAGATGGTGTTGAAGTCCAAATCGCAATCGGAAGAGAAAAGATAGTTGCAAAGAGTTGTTTGAAGTCTTGAGTGATGGCTGACGGAAGAGCAAAAAGGGTTCCTCCAAGAGCCAAGGTCGGTGCCCAATACATGACAGACAAGTCAAAGGAATAGGGTGGTTGCGCCAACATTTGCGGACGCTCTGGCGTTGCAAATTCCTTGTCTGTAATCATCCAGTTGGTAAAGCTGAGCAAGTTATCGTGCGAAATTTGCACCCCTTTTGGTTTCCCAGTTGTCCCTGAGGTAAAGATAATGTAGTAGTTATCATCCCCTTTTACCGGATGTTGCAAGTCATAAGCATTCTGAGCCACATAAGCTTCACGCACTTGCTCCAAGGACATGATTGGAGCAGCTGGGTTTTCCAATGGAAATTCATTGATGGCGATGATTAAGCTTGGCTCTGCCACTTCAAGAATAGCAGACACGCGCTCCAAGGCCGAATGGCTATCGATTGGAATATAGGCATGACCAGACTTAGTCAGAGCTACAAAGGTAGCCAACATTTCATACTCCTGACCACCAAAAACGACTACTGGAGATTTTTCAGGTAATCCTAGCTGATCAATGGTTGCAGCCAAACTATCTGAATCAGCCTTTAAATCACCATAAGTGTGCTCTTGCCCTAAGACATTGTATACTGGAAAGGTAGGTTGAGTTTGGGCGAAATATTCAATCGCTTCAATCATATCTTTTATAGGCTTATTAGACACGATGATTCTTCTCCTTTAAACTAAAATTCATTGTAAATAAAACTTCCCTGACTTTGTCCTAGGTAACTAAAAAAGTAAAGCAAACCAAGTAGAACAATAAAATACAGGACAGTTTGTCCTAAAAAAACATAGATTGGTTTCTTTTTATCCATAATTAACTTCTTTTTGTAAATTTTCAATAATTTTATGCAAATATACATTTACTATTTTTCTTGTTCCCATTTTACCACTTTATCATGCTAATTTTCAACTGTTTACCGTCATTTAAAAGTTGGTTTTAGCTTACTTTAAGATAAGTTAAAATATCAATATTTTTGCCATCAAAAATGACAAAAAAGAGCCTGAGACTTCCATCTCAAACTCTGTTGCAAATAGCTCTTTTATCTTAGAAAAGTGAGAATACGAGGACAGCCAAGGCTACACCGAGGATAGGTCCTACAACTGGAATCCAAGCATAAGACCAGTCCCCATCTCCCTTGTTTGGAATTGGAAGAAGGCTGTGTATGATGCGAGGACCAAGATCACAAGCTGGGTTCAAGGCATAACCAGTTGTCCCCCCAGTGAAAGGCCGATACCGACAATCAACGGTCCCACTGCACGTTCAGACACTGTATCTGAGACTACTTCTACGTCAAATTGCTTGAGGTAACGAAGGCTTCCGTGAACCAATTTTGTTGAACAGCTTGATGTTCCTTCTGGGAAATCCTGCATTTCAATTAAACTAGTCGCAAGCCCACTAGCTGCCGCCTACAAGGCTACACCAGTCCCTGTAATTCCTCCACCGATAATCAAGAGGTCCAGGGTACGTTCCTGCATTTTTTAATTAATAATTCACGTGTTTTCTTTGAAAATTCCATATTTACACACTTTTTAACTGAGTCGCTTTATTCTTCCAGTATTATACTCTTCGAAAATCTCTTCAAACCACGTCAGCGTCGCCTTACCGTAGGTATGGTTACTGACTTCGTCAGTTCTATCCACAACCTCAAAGCAGTGCTTTGAGCAACCTGTGGCTAGCTTCCTAATTTGCTCTTTGATTTTCATTGAGTATTAGTCATCGATTTCCGCAAAGACTTGGGTTGCTTTCACAGCCTTCTTCCAGCCCTTGTAAAGTTGTTCCTTGCGCGATTCGTTCATAGATGGCTCAAAGAGTTCTCCTGTCTCGTTCAAGAGTTTCAACTCATCCAAGTCCTTCCAGTAGCCTACTGACAAACCTGCTAGGAAGGCTGCTCCTAGAGCAGTTGTTTCCAAGTTTTTGGCGCGTGCGATGTCGATTCCCAAGATGTCCGCTTGGAACTGCATGAGGAAATTGTTCATAGCTGCACCGCCATCCACCTTCAAGACTTGGATAGCTGTCTGAGCATCCACTTGCATGGTATCGATGATGTCACGTACTTGATAGGCGATAGATTGAAGAGTTGCCTTGATAAAGTCTTCTTTGCTTGTTCCACGAGTCAAACCAAAGACAGAACCGCGAGCATTTTGGTTCCAGTATGGAGCACCTAGACCTGTAAAGGCTGGAACGACATAAACTTCATCATCGTTGTGAGAATCACGAGCATATTTTTCAGATTCTGGTGAGTTCTCTACCATACGAAGTCCATCACGAAGCCATTGAATGGCACTTCCTGCGATGAAGATAGAACCTTCCAAGGCATAGTAAACCTTGCCGTTGATTCCGTAACCAATCGTTGTCAAGAGATTATTTTCAGACAACTGCATCTCTTCACCCGTATTCATGATGATGAAAGAACCTGTTCCATAAGTATTCTTGACCATACCTGGTTCAAAGGCCAACTGTCCAAAGAGAGCTGCTTGTTGGTCTCCAGCCATACCCGAGATTGGTACTTGTCCACCATAGAAATGGAAAGGAGTTGTCTGACCATAGAGTTCAGAATTTGAACGAACTTCTGGGAGCATAGCTTTAGGAATGTTGAGGATTTCCAAAATCTCATCATCCCATTTGAGTTCTTTAATGTTATAAAGCATGGTACGGGCTGCATTGGAGTAGTCAGTCACGTGAGCTGCACCGTCAGTCAATTTCCAAACCAACCAAGTATCAATCGTACCAAAGAGCAACTCACCCTTTTCAGCTCTCTCTTGAGCACCTTCTACATGGTCCAAAATCCAGCGAACCTTAGTAGCTGAGAAATAAGCATCGATGATTAAACCAGTCTTTTCATGGAATTTCTCTACATAACCTTGTTTTTTTAGCTGTTCAGCCAAAGGCGCTGTCTGACGAGACTGCCAAACGATAGCGTTGTAGATAGGAAGACCTGTTTTCTTATCCCAAACAACTGTCGTTTCACGCTGGTTGGTAATCCCGATAGCTTGGATTTGATTTGGCTTGATACCACTTTCGATAAAAGCCCCAGCGATTACAGATTGGACAGAGTTCCAAATTTCATTTGCATTGTGCTCAACCCAACCTGCTTGTGGGAAGATTTGTGTGAATTCTTTTTGACTCGAGCTAACCTTTTCCCCTTTTTTGTTGAAAATAATGGCACGAGAACTGGTAGTTCCTTGGTCAATAGCCATGATGTATTTTTCTTGTGACATGTTCTGTCCTCCTGATAAAGATCTTGAGGTTATTTCCTCTTTACACTAACTAGTATACAAAATAAAACGCTTTCTTGTTTATCAAATTTTTAAAATTTTAAAAATTTTTGATAAGATTGTGAGAATTTCACAAAAAAGACCTGATTCCCCAAGCCTTTTAAGCAAATTATATCTGACGAATCACTGCCAAATCTTCCATATCCAAGTCGTTTTTTAAATAATAGACTGGTGTTTGTTCCTTCTAAAGTCGTTTGTGACTCCTACAATAAAAAGAAAGAACTAAAAATTGACCAGACTCAGCTTTTTCCATCAAGTCTCCTAAATATATTCGTTACCCCTTACATTTTCTCCTTCAAGCAGAACATAATATAAAAAATGCCAGAATAACCCTCACTACTATTCAAACACAGCACTCCCCCTTTGGGCATTTTTATGCTAAAATAGTAGCTATGGATAAAATTATTAAAACTATATCAGAAAGCGGAGCCTTTCGTGCTTTTGTCCTTGATAGCACTGAAACCGTCCGCACTGCTCAAGAAAAACATCAAACTCAAGCCAGTTCAACTGTTGCACTTGGTCGTACTCTTATCGCTAGCCAGATTCTCGCAGCCAATGAAAAAGGAAATACCAAGCTGACTGTTAAGGTGTTGGGTTCCAGCTCTCTAGGTGCCATCATCACCGTCGCTGATACCAAGGGGAACGTCAAAGGTTACGTTCAAAATCCTGGTGTTGACATCAAAAAGACTGCAACTGGTGAAGTTCTAGTCGGACCTTTTGTCGGCAATGGTCAATTTCTCGTTATCACAGACTACGGCACTGGAAATCCTTATAACTCTATGACTCCGCTTATCTCTGGAGAAATCGGAGAAGACCTTGCCTTTTACCTGACTGAAAGCCAACAAACGCCGTCAGCAGTTGGTCTCAATGTCCTTTTAGACAAAGACGACAAGGTCAAAGTAGCAGGCGGTTTCCTTGTTCAAGTTTTGCCAGGAGCCAAGGAAGAAGAAATTGCTCGTTTTGAAAAACGTATCCAAGAAATGTCAGCCATTTCGACTCTTCTAGAAAGCGATGACCATATCGAAGCTCTTCTCAAAGCTATCTATGGCGACGAACCCTACAAACGTCTGTCAGAAGAAGAAATTCGTTTCCAATGCGACTGCAGCAAAGAACGTTTTATGAAGGCTCTTTCTAGTCTGCCAAGCTCAGACTTGCAGGAAATGAAGGACGAAGACCACGGGGCAGAAATCACTTGTCAATTCTGCCAAACTACTTATAATTTTGATGAAAACGACCTGGAGGAACTCATTCGTGACAAATCTTAATACCCCCTTTATGATTGGCAATGTTGAGATTCCCAATCGTACCGTTTTAGCGCCTATGGCTGGTGTAACCAACTCAGCCTTCCGCACCATTGTTAAAGAACTTGGGGCAGGCCTTGTTGTCATGGAAATGGTCTCTGACAAGGGAATCCAATACAACAACGAAAAAACTCTTCACATGCTTCATATCGATGAGGGAGAAAACCCAGTCTCTATCCAACTATTTGGTAGTGATGAAGACAGCCTCGCACGCGCAGCAGAATTCATCCAAGAAAACACCAAGACCGATATCGTCGATATCAACATGGGCTGTCCAGTTAACAAAATCGTGAAGAACGAAGCTGGAGCTATGTGGCTCAAGGACCCAGATAAAATTTACTCTATCATCAACAAGGTACAATCTGTCCTTGATATCCCCCTCACTGTCAAAATGCGTACAGGTTGGTCTGACCCGTCTCTTGCAGTAGAAAATGCCCTCGCTGCTGAAGCTGCAGGTGTTTCTGCACTCGCTATGCACGGTCGTACCCGTGAGCAAATGTACACTGGACACGCGGACCTTGAGACCCTTCACGAGGTTGCCCAAGCTCTAACTAAGATTCCATTCATCGCCAACGGTGATATCCGCACTGTCCAAGAAGCCAAACAACGTATCGAAGAAGTCGGTGCTGATGCCGTTATGATTGGCCGTGCAGCTATGGGGAATCCTTACCTCTTCAACCAAATCAATCATTACTTTGAAACAGGAGAAATCCTGCCTGATTTAACCTTCGAAGACAAGATGAAAATTGCCTACGAGCACTTGAAACGCTTGATTAACCTCAAGGGAGAAAAGGTTGCGGTCCGTGAATTCCGTGGCCTAGCTCCTCACTATCTCCGTGGAACATCTGGCGCAGCCAAACTCCGTGGAGCCATTTCACAAGCTAGCACCCTAGCAGAGATTGAAGCCCTCTTGCAATTAGATAAGGCTTAACAACCAAGATGAAAACCCGTAACTTCAATAGCTACGGGTTTCTTGTTTTTAGGGGGCAATTAAAAGTACTCAAGCCTATGGCTGAATCAAAGCAACGCTAGATACAGTTCCATCTGCGCCTGTTGTAATTTGGATGATTTTTCCACCACCAATTTTGGCATTATATTTACCATCATCAAGGGTATAGGCATAGCCTTGGATAGAGTAATTTTCTTTCTTACCATCAGCAGATTCTACTGTAAATTGACCACCTGATGAAACAGTAATAGTCTCACCATTAGCACCCTTCCAGTTGCCAGCTGCGGCAGAGAAATCTCCATCAACCATGGTTAGAACACCCTTGTAACGTTTGTTGTGTTCTGCTTGCTTATCTTGAAGTTTGCGGTCAGTAGTTGGATCATAAGCTGATTGGCTTGTCTGTGCTTGAGAGCCTTGCTGATTTGACGGAGTTTGCGAAGATGCCTGTTGGTTAGAAGGTTCTTGGCTCTGTCTTGGTTTTTGTGCTGGTGCTGGTGTTGCTTGTGATTGGT
This sequence comes from Streptococcus infantis, assembly GCF_047463615.1. Taxonomy (GTDB): domain Bacteria; phylum Bacillota; class Bacilli; order Lactobacillales; family Streptococcaceae; genus Streptococcus; species Streptococcus infantis_X. Next base: position 18,916 of record NZ_JASHDO010000007.1, read on the forward strand.
TAGCAGTAGTCGTTGACTGATCAGAAGAAGCTGCCTTAGTTTTTTCTGATGAAGCTGAACTTGAGGATTTCTGAGTCTTGTTATCCTTACTTGAAGAACTTGCCTTAGAACTAGAAGATGCTTGTGTTGTCTTGCTAGAACTATCGCTTGTGGTATTTTCTTTCTTATTACCACAAGCCCCCAATAGCAGAGTTGAAGCGAGTACAGTTGCAGCCATTAATTTGATAGAAGTTTTATTTTTCATTTTATGCTCCTTTTGTAACACTTTTGAAATTTTAAGAAATATATTTGTAACATTATTGTAATATTTGTTTTGAAATTTGTCAACTACTTATCTAAAATTTTTTAGAATTATTTTTTAGTACATTTATTTCCTTATCCCTCCTATATCTTTTATTCGTAAAGAATTAAAAAAACAGGAAAATTTTTCCTACTAAAAATACTATATTTTACAAGCGTAATCGCTTGCATTTTTTTCTTGAAGGGCTATAATAAAATTGAGATAGGATATTGGAGGTGTAGGCTTATGTTAAGCAAATATTACAAGTATCTTCCTTGGGTGATTTTAGATGCTTTCGTTTCTTATGGGGCAGCTACTCATTACGCTCAAACAACATTTGATTTGTTCTACCTAACTGCTATTTTCATGATTGTCTACGTGGCTTTATTGTATTTACACGAAACCTATTTAAAATATAAATACAAGGATTTATTCATTCGAATCATGAGCAATTCAAAGACAGATAAACATCCTTAATTAGTAAAGCTGTCAAATATTATCAAAAAGAGGTCGGGAAAAAATCCCGACCTCGCTTTTTTATGAATAATAAACCTTTGATACGATAGCTGACTTGGCTTGTGACGCAAACTTTATTTTCTCTATTCTCAAGCTTCAAACAGCCATCGGATTTGTTGAAACTTCTCAGGACTGAGACTAGGAAATCGAGACTTGGTCTATCGATGTCTATCCCCAAGATTTTTATTTCAATCGATAGGTTTTTCTTGGTTTCTTTTTAGGCACTCGTTTGAGCCCAACTTCTTCTACATACTCACCATATTTCACGAGAAAGTTATTGCTGACGATTGGTCGGCCTGGGTTGATGAGATTGACTAATTCGGTTCCTTCATAGACAGTGAACTCCTCCTCTAGCAGATAGAGGAAGGTCGGATTCCAGTCAAGACGCCCTTGGATTCGTTTAATAGACTCTTGGATAATGGCATAATGGTCAAAGGCGAAGGCGTGCTCCTCCAACTCTAGTCCCTCTAGGAAGCACTTGCCCGTCTGAAAATCAACATCGACAAAAACAACATCCTTGGCATCATCTCCAGCTTGAACGAGTTCGAGTGCGCGGCTAGGTAGATACACCAAGTGGGCGATAGTAACCGTCCAGCCCCGCGGATCACGACCTGGGGTAGACACTGTCATCAACTGCTCGATTTTTTCCAAAGGAAGGTCGAGGTTAACCTCTTCTCGCACCTCACGCTGGCAAGCATGCCTTGCATCTTCACTCTTATCCATAAAACCACCGACCAAAGCCAAACAGTTTTGATAAGGATGGGCCTTACGACGGATTAGCAAGAGTTTGATTTTCCCTTCCACAAAGCAATAAGCTACCATATCCACCGTCACGCTCGGTTTTTCATACTGAGGAAGATCCTGTTTGCAGTACCAGTCTAAAAATTCCTTCTCAGTCGCATGAATCTCAAAATATTCTCTTTCTGTCATTCCAGCCGGGATTATCCTTTCAGTCATCTTATCCCTCCTTGACAGCTTTTGTCCATTGGTACCAACCAACTAAACTATTGATGGTATAAACCCAGTACATACCTTGGATATGGATATTTTCACCCCACCAGAGGTAAATACTAAAGAGATTGGTTGCAATCCAGAAAATCCATTGCTCCCGGTAAAGACGTGTCATCAAGAGCTGGCCAACACCATTGGTCGCATCTGTAACACTGTCACGGAAAGGACGAGCGCTATGGATACTTTGGTAGGCAAAGCCCATACCAATCCAGATGATGGCTGTCAAAGCCAAATATTTGAGCCAATCAATCAGGCCGAGTTTCTTAGCTTCAAAGTGAGACTCCTCTGGTCTTCCTTGCTCATTGATCCGATTAGACAACCAAGTATAGAGACCGATAGGCTGCATGACAAAGAAATAAACTGTGGTCAAAACTTCACCGTAGAAAGTCGCATTCATAGCTAGGACCAAATAGATTGCAGAGTTAATAGCTCCAAAAAGGTAGTTACTAGCTCGACCTTCTGCAACCAAGATAACGCAGACAATCCCTGTCCAAGAGGCCAAGAGACCAACCCAGTCATGACTTTCCGTGTTTTGTGTAAACTCCAGAATAAGAGGAACACTTGATAAAACAATCAAATAGAGCCACTGGAAAAGACTACGGCCCACAAAGAGGTCTTTCCAAAGCAAATGCATAACTCCTGTAAAACCAATTTTACGAGCTTCTGCGTGAACATTTTTAAAGTTTTCAATAAATCGTGTGATTTTTTCAGTTATTTTTTTCATTTTCTTCTCCTAATCTGCTTGGTAAATGGCATCAATAGCTACTTTTGCTGCTTCATAATTTCCTAGATAATCATCAGCTAGATAAACATGAGGAATATTGGCTAGATATTGCTCCCTCATCATATCCAAATGCTGAGAAAAACTATGACGGATATGGTCTTCTGCCATGGTCATGTCGCGAAAACCATCATTGACATAAGAGCCGACAGGTTGCACAAAGAGGATTAAATCCCACTTTTCCTTGGCTAAGATGGAAACGAAGAGATTATCAAAGGTCTCTCCGGACAAGTCCTCCTGCTCTTCGCTTTCCATGTAGTAATCGTAGTAGCCCTTGGTTACCAATGAGTTGGTGTCTGCAATGACCAAGCCTCGATTGGCATTACTATCGATTAACTTGGAAGTTTGATCATATTGGCCCAAAAGGAGGTAATAATAGTCTTTTGGGGTAAGCTCATCATCTCGAACATTATTTTTTATCTGATACTCACGAGCATATTCCAGACTGACTGGCGCATCATAAAAACGAGCTAAATCCTTGGCTAGAGTTGTTTTACCATTACTAGCACTTCCCATAATCAACACTTTTTTCGTAAACTGACGGCGGAAAGGTTGAGCGATGTATTTCCAATATTTGCTTGGATTTTCTCGAATCATGGTAGCCGAAATTCCAAATTTTCTTTCCTGCAAAACAGTCTCGAAACCACGTTCTGACAATTCTTGTTGGTATTCGGACTCTCCTACAAAAAAGATTAGTTCCTCACCAGTCTGGTCATAGGAAATGGCCTGCAACATCTGATCCAACCACTCCTGCCAGCCCATTGGATAGCGTGGAATATTGGTTTCGTCAAGTTTACAAACAGAAGTCAACTCATCATCTCGAAATGCTTCACGAATATAGCGAAACCTCTTTTGTAGTGTAAGTCCAACCTGTTCACCACGATCTCCCTTATAACCTGAAACTACCACCCATACAGCATCGCATTGTCGTTTTGCTCTTTGGATTAAATCAATATGCCCCTGATGCAAGGGAGCAAAGGTTCCAAAAACCACCGCTATCTTTTTTTTCATATCTCTTTAACCTTTTTATAAATTTTTATATTTTATATTATACTTTACCTTTCTGTATTTGTCAATACTTTTTTATTATTTTTTATAAAAACATTGCTGTATGATAAGAATTTTTTATGTAGCATACAAAACTTGATTAGGAAAAATCCCTTTTGGAAATCCTTAAACTAATTGCACAATTCAAATGCTTATTTGAGTAGCAACTTCCCAAAAAAAGAGGATGAAACAATCTGTTCCAACCTCACAATTTTAAACAATATCAAATTTCAATTGACCAGCTTTGACACCAATCTTCAGTGTCTTACCTTCTTTCAGTTCACCTGTAAGAAGGAGCTCTGCTAGTTTGTCTTCTACTTCTGTTTGCAAAGTTCTGCGTAGTGGACGAGCTCCCATCTCTGGATCATAGCCCTTCTGAGCCAGAAGCTTAAGGGCAGATGCTTGAAGTTTCAAGTCAATCCCTTTTTCTGCCAGACTTGCAATCAATGGTTTGACCATAATCTTAACCACGTCCTGCATATCTTGACTTGACAAGCTATGGAAGACTACCTTCTCATCAATACGGTTGATAAACTCTGGACGATAAGCCTTTTTCAGCTCCTCAAACATCCGTTTTTCCATATTTTCTTGGTCAAAACGAATGTCCTTAGCTCCAAAACCAACTGTCTTATCATCACGAAGAGCTGTCGCACCAAGGTTTGAAGTCATGATGATGATGGTATTGGAGAAGTCAACCTTGCGACCCTTACTGTCTGTCAAGACACCATCATCCAAGACTTGCAAGAGCACATTAAAGATATCTGGGTGTGCCTTTTCTACCTCATCAAAAAGCAAGACTGAGTACGGTTTGTTACGAACCTTCTCGGTCAACTCTCCACCTTCTTCGTAACCTACATAACCCGGAGGTGCACCATTGAGACGACTGGCTGCAAATTTCTCCATATACTCACTCATGTCAAAGCGGATAAGAGCAGACTCATCATCAAAGAGAACTTCCGCCAAGGCCTTGGCCAACTCGGTTTTACCGACACCTGTTGGTCCTAGGAACATAAAGGAGCCAATTGGACGTTTGTTATTGCGAATACCCGATTGATTTCGGCGAATGGCACGACTGATACTAGATACAGCTTGTTCCTGTCCGATAACACGTTTATGCAGTTCAGCTTCAAGATTGAGATACTTCTTGGCATCTGTTTGGGTCAATTTTTGAACTGGAATACCTGACAAGCGACTCAAGGTGGTCAAAATATCTGATTCTGTCACCAAATCTTTATAGACTGGAACTTCCTGCTCTTTTGCAATGAGTTGAGCAGCTTGCTTCCATTTACCATCCATCAAGGCCTTATCAGCTGGTGTTAAACCTGACTCATCTTGTTTAGCGTGTTTCGATTTATTTTGCACTGTTGCAGCTGCTTCGTCCAAAAGGTCAATCGCTGAGTCTGGCAAATGACGACTCGTCAAATAACGATGTGCCATTTTGACAGCTGTTTCTACTGCATCGTCTGCAATTTGGACATGGTGGTGTTTCTCGTAAGTTGCTTTCAAGCCCTGCAAAATAGCCATACTATCTGCTAAACTTGGCTCCTCAATCATCACTTTTGCAAAGCGACGAGAAAGGGCTGCGTCTTTTTCGATGTGCTTTTGATACTCTTCCTGAGTGGTCGCACCGACAGTTCTCAGAGTTCCACGTGCCAAGGCAGGTTTCAGGATATTGGCCGCATCCAAGGTCGAATCAATCCCACTTCCTGATCCCATAATGGTATGAAGCTCATCGATAAAGAGGATGACCTTGCCATCTTCCTCAATATCTTTGATGATATTGTTCATACGTTCTTCAAAGTCACCACGGAAACGAGTTCCCGCAACCACATTCATCAAATCAAGTTCTAAAACTCGCATCTTAGCCATTTCATCAGGTACATCCCCGTTGGCAATACGTTGCGCAAGACCAAGTGCCAGAGCTGTTTTACCGACACCTGCATCTCCAACTAGGACTGGATTATTTTTTGTCTTACGGCTCAAGATTTGAATCATACGAGAGATTTCTTGGTCGCGCCCGATGACAGGCTCTAATTTACCTGAACGAGCTTGCTCTGTAAGGTCATGTGTATAATCTTCCAAACCTCCACTTGGTGTCTGAGGCATGCCCATCATATTAGCCATAGAATTTTGCTTGTCCGCTACCGTACGATGACGCTGGCGAAGGGCCTTCAAATCATCTCTAGTCCAACCAGCACGTGCTTCAAGACTACGACGAAGTCCAGCAATCTTGACCTGATCCTTCTGATCTTCGTAAGAAAATCCCGCTTTTTCTAGAATACGAGTAGCCAAGGCATTGCCATCATGTAAGATAGCATAAAGAACATGCTCTGTTCCTAAAACCTTGGCATGCACAACAGAAGCTACATGCTCTGCTTCCAACAACAATACCTTCAAACGGTGTGAAAAAGGCAACTCCTGATAATTTTCCTTATCGCTATACTTTGTTTCAGTCAACTCTACAGCAACTTCCTCCAGACGATCAATCTCATAGGGAAATTCATTCAAAGTTGCCCCAGCTACACTGTAACCATGATTGGCCATAGCAATCAATAGGTGCCAAGACTCTAAGTATTCTGCCCCAAAATGACTTGCGACCAGAAAGGCACTTTCTATACATTCTCTCAATGCTTTTGAATATTTCATTTAGTTCTATTTTCCTTTTCTATCTACCTCTTGTAATAACTGTCGGAGCATATTGGCACGGATAAGATTGGCATCCTCACCTAAAACCCGGTCTGTCGCCATCGCTAGTAATAGATTCATCTCCTGACGAGTCACTAAATCCTGTTCAAACAAGAGTCTTAAAACATCTTCAAAGATAACTAGGCTGACTTCTTCGCCCACCGAATACAGTAAATCGCGGAGCATTTCATGGTGGTTTGAGAATTCAATCCGTCCTATACGAATGTAGCCACCACCACCACGCTTACTTTCAACCAAGTATCCCCTGCTTTCTGTAAAACGAGTCTTAATCACATAGTTAATCTGACTAGGAACAACCTGGAAAGTATCTGCCAACTGACTACGTTGCAACTCCACAATACCAGATTGATCTAAAATTGCCTTGATGTAGGCCTCAATATGATCTGATGTATTTTTAAGTCTCATAACAAACCCACCTCTCTTTAAACCTTGACTATCTTTGACTATACTATCATTTAAGACTCTATAAGTCAAATTTTTAGGGCTCAGCCCTTGAAAATACTGAGTTTCTTTAAAAATATTTTGGCATTAAATCGCTTTAGCTTTTCTTGAAAGTTCCTAAAAAAATCCACAAAAAAGAGCCCTAAAAAGGGCGTAATGTAATATTGACGAGTTCAGTAGTCAAGAAACGAGCACGGTCAAACGTGCTTTTTAATACCTACTAGTAGTATAGCATATCCAGAAAACTCTCTCAATCATTAGCAATAGCTCCAATATTGAAGTATAATGATACTATAACTCTTGCAGAAGCTAAGAAGGCCTATCTCAGGAAAGTTTAGAAAGATAAGAGCATTTAATTTAAAAGCATTTAGTTCTAGCCAATTAATATTTCTGGTTTCACTATTTTAAAACATTAATTAGGAGTAAATAATTATGAATAAGACTGGTAAAGAAAACTTAGTAATGATTAATGATGAAGAATATGTACATTGTCCAGTTTGCGGAACATTGACTGCCGTTTATGACATTTGTGATCATTGTAATTGGCAAAATACGGGTGAAACCAACATTGATGGAGGCCCCAATAAGATGACACTAGCAAAAGCTAAGGAAGCTTACCTTAAGGGGATTCCAATAATATAACAAACTATAGTACTACAAAATCAGGAACAGAAAAATGGAACTTAGAAAGTTTAACAATAGAGTTGTAACGATTACAGACGTTGATAACCAGACCTTTGAGGGAATTTGTCTTTTTGAAGATAAGGATACTTTTGATGAAGAGTACGATGCTTTATCTGTTAAAACAGGTTTACGATGGATGAGATTGTTTGAAAATGAAATTTTAAATGTTGAAATTATTAAAAAAATTAACTAACCTAAAAGCCCTTAGATTTTTTCCAAGGGCTGATTTATTTGCAAGGATAGGCAGGACTGTCGAGGCTCCTGCATTTCTCGATCCACTAACTAAGTAGCGCGTTGGTGACAGATTCTCAACCTCTATCCTTCGTATCTTAATTATTTCACAGTATCCATCAAAAATAAATTATGAGAGAGGCGACTGAACATCAAAAATAGTCTATATGTATCTAAGCATGTTTACTATTGTATATAATCTTTTTCAGTCATATCATTCAATTCTTACAAATAAATGTATAGTTTATGACTTTCTATCTGAGAAAAAATCTCTCCAAAACGAATTTTCGCTATCAAAAATTCTAACTTCTTCTTCCGTCATATTGTGAGGATAATCAAGAAAAAGGTTATAAATTTTTTTCTTATCAAAGCTGAACAGAAACTCTCCTATAACACCTATTTTATCAATCCACCAAACTTTTGACTCTTCACTATCTTTGTAAAAATCACTGTACCCTTCAAGATTGGACTCCGAAGTAATGAGTTCATCTGTTTCATCGGATGAGTCTGGTTTGTTATAGTCATGTAGTTCATTATTTAACATCATTTAATCACTTTTTGTTATCTCTTAAAATTACCACCAGGTAAATGATTTCTCGCTTGGTAATTCTCCTCTATCCCACATCTGCTTCACTGCTCCACGAGTCTTGTTTGCATAATAAGGATAACCTAGTTCTTTATCATAATTCGACTCGATGACAACTGTAACTTCACCAGTCTGCTCATCAATCTCAATCATACCTGGGTCACGGTTTTCCGGAATATACCAATATCCTAAAATACTAGAATTAAAAATTTTAATTAGTTTAAGCATTGCTTTTTTCCTATATTCTAAAGTCACTCAAGTCATTTAGTACCACACAACTTGTACTGGCCTTCATAATCATAACCAACGACACATATGTTCGATAAGAAACAAGCACCTCGGCCATTAACATAAAATTTAAGATCTGTGTCTAAATATTTTTTAATTTCTTCTTTTTTCATCACATCACCATAGGTCAATTATATCACTTTTTATCTATCAGAATTCCCATTTATAGACAAAAAAGAGATGGCAAAGTATCAACCTCACCAACTCTAACTCTCTATTTTTCTACTTATCTAAGCCTAATTCTGCCAAGATTTGCCGTTTATAGGCAATTTTTTGAACTTCCTTGTCTTCAGTTTCAGACCAGTCGAGTTTGACTTCAGAAACAATCTGTCCAGGCCTATTTTTCAAGATATAGATACGGTCACTAAGATTGAGGGCTTCCTCGATACTATGCGTAATGATCAAGGTCGTCAACCCTAGCTGTTTGTGAATCTCCAGATACCAAGCATGAAGTTCCATCTTAGTCATCTCATCCAAAGCGCTAAAGGCCTCGTCTAGAAGAAAGAGCTTATGTCCAAAAAGATAGGTACGAAGTAAAGCCACACGCTGTCGCATCCCACCGCTGAGTTCATGAGGGTACTTGTCTCTTACAGCCGTCAACTGGAAGGTAGCAAGGATTTCATCCACACGGGCAATGGCTTCTGCCTTATTCACTTTTTGAATCAAGAGGGGCAGGATGATATTGCCAAGAACCGTCTTATGTTCCAAGAGCAGATCCTTTTGTAGCATATAGCTCACGCGCCCCTTAGGATTTTCCTCTCCATCAAGAATGATTCGTCCAGACTGGACTTCTAAAATGCCTGCAATCAGGTTAAAGAGTGTGGTCTTTCCTACACCACTGGGGCCTAGGATAGAGACAACTTCACCTGAAGTCACTTGTAGGTTAATATCTTCTAAAATCTTCTCATCATCGTAGGCATAGCTTACATGTTCTAGTCTAATTTCTGTCATTATTTTACAAATTCGTTAGTGAAACCTTTGTCAGTCAAGTCTTCCTTGAGGATTCCATTTTCCTTATCCCATTTGTAGAAGGCATTCCAGCGATCCGCATCAAATTGTCCCCATTTGTCCTTGTCGCTTGCGTATTCTTTTGACAAGTATTTCTGAGATTCGATGACAAAGTCACGTTTATCCTTGAGCTCAGGTGCATTCTTGATGAGGATATCTGCAGCTTCTTCTGGGTGCTCCATAGCGTATTGGTAGCCTTTTTTGATGGCTTGGATGACTTTGCGAGCTTCTTCTTTGTTGTCTTTCAGATAATCGTTGTTTGCAATGATAACTGGTGAGTAGTAGTCAAACTCCTTGACATAATCTTTCAAGTACATGAAGTTAGCGTCCACACCTTGAGATTTGGCAAGAATTCCATCCCAACCATAATAAATCCAGGCAGCATCAAAAACGCCATTGGCAATCGGTGTGATTGAGTTTGAGTCGTTGTTTGGTACTTTTTCGACCTTCTCAAAGTCTCCTCCTTGAGTTTCTACCAAGGTTTTCAACATAGCAAGCTCAGTCGGGTCATTCCAAGTTCCATATTTCTTACCAACCAAGTCTTTAGGACTGTTGATGTTATCAGACTTACGAGAGATAATTCCTGATGTGTTGTGTTCTACAATCGCTGCAACGGCGGTAATTCCCGCTCCTTTTTCCAATTTCTTAGCCATATAGTCTTGGAAGTACACTGCAAATGGCGCCTTACCATTGATAACCAAGTCAGAAGAACTTTCTTCTGGTGGCAATTTCAAATCAACATCCACTCCAGCCTCTTTGAAATAACCTTTTTCCTTGGCTACATAAAGCCCTGTGTGGTTGGTATTGGGTGTCCAGTCTAGGATAAAGTCAATTTTCTTGAGTTCTGCTTCTTTGTTGTCCTTAGAAGCAGTCCCTTGACCACAAGCCACCAGCACGACAGCTACAAGAGCTGTCACAAGCGCTAAAAACACTTTCCATGTTTTCTTCATTTTCATTTCCTCTTTTCTTTTTCTAAAACGCTCTTTGAATACGTTTCCATTTAATCACATATTTTTCACTAATATCGACCAACTTCATACCCAAAAGGCTGATAATCGACACCAGAATAATAATGGCAAACATGGTATCATACTGAAACAGTTTTTTAGACTGAATCATGTAGACACCGAGTCCTTCAAAGCCTCCCAACCACTCAGATACCACTGTTGTGATAAAGGCGTAGGAGACACTGACCCTCAGACCTGCATAAAAGTAAGGCAGACTGACTGGGATTTTAAAATGCCACAGGATTTGCCAAGGATTGGCTCGCATCAGACTAAACAAGGTCAGCATATCCTTGTCACAATGCCTAAAACCATCTAGAATACTGACGATAATAGGGAAGGTTGTCGTCAAGATAATCAAGACAATCTTGGGCAAAATTCCATAACCCAACCATAAAACTAGGATAGGGGCTATGGCAATGGTCGGTATGGTCTGGACAACCACCATCATGGGGTAAATCAGGTCATTGAGCCAACTCAAACTATCCATAAGGACGGCCATAATACAGGCTATCAAGACACCTAAGACCAAGCCTAATAAGGCTACTCTCAAGGTTGCCCAACTATGGTACCAGAGAAATTCTCTGTCACGAACAAAAGACTGGAGAATCTCCAGTGGTGTCGGCAGGATAAACTTTGGTAAGAGTTTTAAGAAACCTGCCACCTGCCAAAGAGATAAGACACCCAAAAATCCTAGCAGACTAATATGCCGTCTCATTATACTTTTCAAGTTTCTCATCGATGCTTAAAATCTCTCCTATATTTATTTTCACATTGGCAAAAACATTGTCTGCTCCTTGGCCTGCCACTTCTAACGCTTCTTTGAGAATACGCATAAGTTGATCAAAGTCTCCCTCTAAAACTGTTTCAAAAGGCGTTACGACCATGGTCACTTCTTGAGCTTGCAGATAAGCAATGACCTTATCAATTACAGCTATGCGGTCAATCCCTTGTGACAGGGGCAGGACTTGTAAAGCAATGCTTGCTTTCATTCAAACCTCCTTCTAATTTACAGTTTTTCTTTATGAAAAAAGAAAAACCTCTTTCATATATGAAAAAGGTGCAAAATTAGGCCAAGTATCGTTCCCTACGCTGGCATTACCCAGATCAGGTGCGGTCGAAGTTTAACACTTCCTCTCAGACTGTACACAGACTCCCATATATTATATGGACATATGATAACGAAAAATAAATAAGATGTCAAGGAAACTGCTTACAGGGATATAAAATATGTCTAGAAAGCATATTCTATTAGGATTTAATATAAACTTGATCAATATTCAATCAAATTTTTGTCTCAATTATTTTTGGAATAACCTTAATATTTTTGTAAGAAATGAAATTTGACTAGAACTTTTTTCTTTTTCTACCTCACTATTTTTAAATATAGTTGTTCTTGTTTGAACATACTTTTCACTCGATTTCATTTGGATTATAACATCTTAAATTGTTTAGCTAGAATAGCTAACTCTTATTAGACAGGAAGTATAATCTAGCATATCATACTTATTTTTAAGATACTTATAGAAATCATAGTGATTTTCTTGTTCATAGATAATATCGCAAAACTCTATTTCTGCACACTTAATAATTATTAAATCTAAATTATATAGTACATTATGTAAAACCTTTTTCAATTTTTTATTTTACTACGAATTAATATTATTTTTTCTAATGATAATTAATCCACTAATCTTCCTTTATAAATATTGCCGTTCTTTTCTTAGTTAGCTTTTTTTCATAACTCTTTATAAGAATAACCAATAAACTACTTAGTAATCCCAAAATAACTAGACTTAATCTCGGGTTTAAAAGCCAATTAAAATAAGCAGCCAGTATCCCTCCAAAAGGAGCAAAAATGGTAGCTATTACAAAAGAACTAGAAAGTATTTTACCAATATTATACTCAGTACTTTCTTGTTGCTGTATTGTTGTAATTGAGACAGAAGCTATTGTAATTAGTCCACTCAAAATTGAGTAACAAATTCCAAAAAAAATCCAATTTTCTACTATTCCGCTTGCCATAATGACAAGTGGGATAGTTGCCATTGATATATTCATTAGGATAAAGGTATCCTTCTTATTCAAAAAAGTAGAAAGAAGGGTTACTGCTATCAAACTACCAAATCCAGCAATGGAGTAAACAATCCCAACAAGACTATTTGATAATTTTAATTGATCCTGTAAATAATAAATAATCGTTGCATTGAAGCCTAGCATAGCGATATTCACAACAATAGTAAAAAGTAAAGAAACCCTCAATTTAATATTTGTGAAATTCTCTTTAAAACCTGCAAACATTTCTTTTATATCATCATTTCCATTCTCCTTATGTCCTTGATTTGGAATATATGAAATTAATATTGAAAAAAATAACAACAAGAAAGAACCACTATTAATAAAAAAAATGCTATTAATATTAAACTTTAACATTAGTATCCCTGCTAGAGCTGGAGAAATTAATTTTGAAATAGTTCGGACACCTTGAAACTGAGAATTATATTTTTGCAATTCTTCCTTCTCAAATAAGGCAGGAGTAATTACTGAGAATCCTGTTTGAAAAAGTGTCGAAAATAAAGGTATCAAAAATGCAATAACATAGTAAAAAAATATAGAAACTGAATATTTAGATAATATCGGTATTACACTACATAATAATGCAGGTATTAATGTAGACCATAATAGTATTTTTTTCTTATTGAAATTATCTAATAAGTAACCCATAACGAATCCCAAGAAGAATTGAGGTAGCAATTCAATAATCACCATTCCTCCCATTGCAAAAGACGAATGAAATTCTTGGTAAATTAAGATTGGAAAAGCAATTTTCTGAAATCTATCTCCAACATTTGATATAAACTCACCAAAAGTAATTGTATAAAACGTTTTCTTGTTAATATCCAAAATGTCCCTTCTTTCTAGTTAAATCACGATGAATATCACTTTTTATTAAATCGGTAAGACTTATTCCAAACCTCTTTGCAAGAGTTGATACCGCACTATTTTCAATTAAACCATACATAGTTACTAACTCAATGAAATATACACCCTCGCCAGATACTCTAAAATCAAGATAACAAGTACCATCTATTTCATAATAATCCAAAATAAGTGTTTAGTTATAACTAAACACTTACCTGTATAGGTAAGATTCAACCTCCGACTATAATGATAATATCCATAATCAATAACAATATTCATGTAAATTTTAAAAGTTTTTTCATACTGAACCTCCCTTTATTTTTTATTTATTGTATAATAAATAAAAAACCTTTGAAATTTTGTTAGGAAAATGGGAAATACGGAATAAAAACTTGGTATAACACTCAGAAAAATTCGAAAAGGAAAGCAAATCAGTTTATGTTCAATTGCTGATAGTAATTTATCTAAATCTCAAATCTCCAGATTTGAACGGGGAGAATCAGAAATCTCTTGTATTCGACTAATCAATATTTTAGATAAATTACATATAACTTTGGATGAATTTATTATTCTTCATGATAATAATTCTACTAGAAGTGTTATGAATAACTTCAATATCTTTAAAGCTTTTTGTTAGATTTATAATTTCAACTATAGCCATTTCTACTCCTTAGTTTACAGCAAAAAATTATGCTTAATTCTTATTGTTTTTGTAAGAAATCAGCGACCCCAATACTATTCCATTCAACAAGCCTAAAGAAATACCATATTCAACTGGAAAATCTAAAAAAATTGCAAACACTATTCCAATCATCACCCCTAGTGAGGCTGCTGTTGAAATTACATATTCATTTTCTTTCTTCATTTTCTTTACACCTAATTTCCTTTTTGTATATAAGCTGTAGTACTCTCCACTTATCCACCGACAATAATAATATCCATAACCAACAATAAAATTAGGGAATTTTTTAAAATTTTCTTCATATTTAGACTTCCTTTCAGTTTTTATTTATTGTACAATAAATAAAAATCAATTACTTTTTTGTTGGGAAAATGGGAAATATGAAATCAAAACTTGGTATAACACTCAGAAAACTTCGAAAAGGAAAGCAAATCAGTTTATGTTCAATTGCTGATAGTAATTTATCTAAATCTCAAATCTCTAGATTTGAACGGGGAGAATCAGAAATCTCTTGTATTCGACTAATCAATATTTTAGATAAATTACATATAACTTTGGATGAATTTATTATTCTTCATGATAATAATTCTACTAGAAGTGTTATGAATAACTTCAATATCTTTAAAGCTTTTTGTTAGATTTATAATTTCAACTATAGCCATTTCTACTCCTTAGTTTACAGCAAAAAATTATGCTTAATTCTTATTGTTTTTGTAAGAAATCAGCGACCCCAATACTATTCCATTCAACAAGCCTAAAGAAATACCATATTCAACTGGAAAATCTAAAAAAATTGCAAACACTATTCCAATCATCACCCCTAGTGAGGCTGCTGTTGAAATTACATATTCATTTTCTTTCTTCATTTTCTTTACACCTAATTTCCTTTTTGTATATAAGCTGTAGTACTCTCCACTTATCCACCGACAATAATAATATCCATAACCAACAATAAAATTAGGGAATTTTTTAAAATTTTCTTCATATTTAGACTTCCTTTCAGTTTTTATTTATTGTACAATAAATAAAAATCAATTACTTTTTTGTTGGGAAAATGGGAAATATGAAATCAAAACTTGGTATAACACTCAGAAAACTTCGAAAAGGAAAGCAAATCAGTTTATGTTCAATTGCTGATAGTAATTTATCTAAATCTCAAATCTCTAGATTTGAACGGGGAGAATCAGAAATCTCTTGTATTCGACTAATCAATATTTTAGATAAATTACATATAACTTTGGATGAATTTATTATTCTTCATGACAATAATTCTACTAGAACTGGATCATTCGCTAACTTGGTGCAATATATTCGAAAACACTACTCCACAAAAAATTTTGATAGTATTATTGAATTACTATCAAACTCTTCAAGTTATAACTTGGGTCCTTATGAAAAGACAATGGTAAAATCGATTCTCTATACAACAAATAAAAATTTTCTCCCCTCGGACGAGGAGTTATTACAGCTAACAGATTATCTTTTTAAAGTTGAAAACTGGGGTTACTATGAAATTATCCTATTAGGTAACTGTGTAAGAACAATTAAATATAACTCCTACTTCCTATTAACTATAGAAATGTTAAAAAATTATATCTATTCAACATTAAATAAGACAAATAAGCGGCTTGTTACACAATTGGCAATCAATTGCCTAATTGTTAGTATTGATAAAGAAGAATTTCAAAATTGTAGTTTTCTAATCAAAGAAATAAAAAAATTACTAAATAATGAATTAAACTATTATGAACAAACCGTCTTCTTATATACATGTGGATACTTTGAATTTAAGTGCAATCCTGCGAACGGAATCGAAAAGATGAAACAAGCACTTCAGGTATTTGAAATTCTAGGAGAACATAATATAAAAGCACAGTACCAAGAGCACTATGACAAATATATTAATCAATAGCATAAAGATAGTTAATCTTTAACCACCATAGGATTAGTTCTTGTTATTCCAATAGTATTTCTATACTAAATTTTTTATCAAAATCCTTATCATTCAGTACTTTTACAAACATTTCTAAATTTTTTATTAAGCTCTCATACTCATAAAGATAATGATCTAGCTCCTCTTGAAACGCTCTTATTTCTTCGCTTACTTGTTCTACTGTAATTGATTCTGGCAAATTTAATTTTGAAAAGTCATATCTTGCAAGCTTGCGACTGCTCACATCCTTGCTCTTCAAATTGATAAGCACTTCCGCCATCTTATTTAAGGTGGCGATTTTTTCATTAATTTGATTTAGTTTTATATCTATCTCTGCTATTTCTTTTACTAACTCGTCTTTAATGTCTTGGTATTTCTTATCTGCTTCAGTTAATTCAATGAAGAGGTTAATCTCAGTAATCTTTTCATGTAGACTCTTAACTGGAGATCTTCTGTATAGTATTACTCGACTATCGTTGGTTAGCTGTCTTATCAATGTTCGTCCTCTGACATACTGATTCTTATCCGAATGTTCTTTGTTATATACAAAGTATGAGGTTGTCTCACGTATAAAGATTTTATATTTTGTTTGATTCTCTTCTTCTAGAATATCTAATTGATAATTTGGAATGAAAATGAGACCACTCTGCTTAATACCAAAAGACACTTTGATATAAATGCCCTCATCAACTAGCTTCTCTATTTGGTTCTCTGCAAGTTCCACTTCAAATTCACGAACGGTATCTCGTTTTTCCTTAAATGTCTCAAAAGCTTCCTCAATCTCTTCAGTGGATACTTTATCCTTATCTCGTTCTTCTTGGAAAGCATGGTACTGTTCCTGTAAATTCTCTAATCCTTCTGAAGCACCGACTTCCTTATTTTTAAAATAATCTTGAAAAAATTTGACATCATATAATTTCTTATCACTTATTTTTTGATGACCCAAACTTATCTTTTGATTATCTTCTTCCAAAGATTCAGGATGACAAATTTAATCATATATATTTCCATTTTCCAGTTAAAAATCTATCTTCTATTGGGCCAATTGTTATTAAAAATATAAGCCCTTTTCCACACTTTCCTGAATCAAGTCTTCTATCAGTTTCCATAATTCTTCTGATTCACTTTTTATGAACTTTTTCTTTTCTAATACCATGTCTGCACTGATATTATCAGGATTATAATTGAATTCTGACACTTCCAAGTGATTTATCAGCGGTACCAAGGCGTCGATAACTCTTGCATATCTTGCTTCAGAACTCTGCCCTTTTTCAAATTCCAACCATAAATTTTTCATATTCAAATATTTCTCTTCTGGAAGGAGGCTCATTGTTTTTTCTATAGATTCTAACTCTCTATCATAAGAATGAAGCTTTTTTTCATCATCAAACACCCAAGTATCTCCAGCATAAATCTCACCTAAATCATGAATCAATAACATAGAAATTACCTTCTCCATATCCAATTTTTCAGGATAATAATCTTGAAGAACCATCGCAGCTATGGCACCCTGCCAAGAATGTTCGGCACTATTTTCAAATCTGCCATCAAGAGTTCTATTAAATCTTCTTACTGCCTTTAATTTCTCTATTTCTTTAATAAAATCAACTGAATGTTTCAAATTACTCATTTTGCTATTCCTACCTCATTCGAAATTACAAATATAATAGCAAAAATTAATCTTTACATCATTCATTTCCCGTATTTGCAAAAAAAAACGCCTAATCCACATGAGATTAGACGCTGATAATATAACTCTCGCTTATTCATCAATTCAAGGTTCTCTTATCCATATTTGGCAAAGAGAGCTTGAACTTAATAATACAAAGTCGAATCACAAAGCCAACTATCGAGAGAATGATAAAGGCAGTAATTCTTGGAAAGTGAAGGACAAAGGCCAACCAGTAATAAATAACTCCAATTACGAAAGATAGAAGGGCATAGATGTCTTCTTTAAGAACACTCGGAACTTCGTTGATTAAGAGGTCTCGGATAATACCTCCACCGGCTCCTGTTAGACAAGCCAAAATGCCAGCAGACATCAAATTTAGCTTACTGTCCACTAAGGCTGTCGCTCCAATCAAGGAGAAGATAATCAGCCCAATGGAGTCAAAGATGAGATAGGCTTCTCTCAACCACTTATAGAACTTTTTATCATGACTAGCATTGGCTTGTTTTGAAGTTACAAAGACATACATGATAACCGCTACCAGGATAGAGGCATAAATGGGGCTAGGATCTGCTAGAGAAGCTGGAAAGCGACTAATAATGGAATCTCTTAGGATTCCTCCGCCTACTGCAGTTACAATTGCCAATAAACTGATTCCAAAAATATCTAAACGTTTACCAAATCCTTTGATGGCTCCTGAAGCAGCAAAGGCTATAGTCCCAATATAATTACAGATCATTAGGAATAGATCAAAATCCATATAAGCTCCTCAAATTATTTTGTAACCCTTCTGACTTCTTGAAGGTCTTTCTATATTCTTTGCTTGAAATTTTGTAATGATAACTAATTAAGCATCCATATTCTCTAAATCTTTTAGTTTGACAGAAACAATCTTAGAAACACCAGATTCTTGCATGGTCACACCATAGATAGAGTCTGCTGCCGCCATAGTTCCCTTACGGTGGGTAACAACGATAAATTGGCTGTCCTTATCAAATCGATTGAGATAATCCCCAAAGCGTTTAACGTTTGCTTCATCGAGTGCGGCCTCTACCTCATCCAAGATAACAAACGGAATGGTCTTAACACGAATGATTGAGAAGAGCAAAGCCAGAGCTGATAAGGCCTTCTCTCCACCACTCATGAGATTGAGAGACTGAATTTTCTTACCTGGAGGTTGAACAGAGATTTCGACACCTGCTGTCAATAAATCACCTTCTGTCAGAATTAGGTCTGCTTGACCACCACCAAACATCTGCTTGAAAGTCACCTTAAAGGAATCACGAATAGCTTCAAACGTAGACTTGAAGCGCTCTTTCACTTCATCATTCATCTCTGTAATAGTCTCAAGAAGTAAGTTTTTAGCAGAAAGAATGTCATCTCGCTGACTATTCAAGAATTCCAAACGTTCATGTACTTCATCAAACTGTTCAATAGCATCCAAATTAACCGGACCAAGTGAACGAATGGATTTTTCCAAATCCTTAACCTTTTGTTCAGCGATTGCCAAATCTTCTAACGGATTGGCTTGCTCTATAGCTTCCGTATAGCTAATCTGATATTCTTCAGTCAGTTGACCTTGAAGATAGCGAAGGCGGTCTGTAATCTTCTCTTTAGTCGCTTCCGCTCGTGTTTGCTTTCGAATCCATTCTTCATTTTGCTGACGAGCTTGTTCTAAATGACTGGCAATATCATCCAGTTGTCCCTCAATGTCGTCTAGTTCAAACTGCTTACGAATAAGACCTTGTTGAATTTCTTCCTTTTGACTCTTAGCTTCTGCTTCCTGCTTGGCCAAAAGTTCTGTATCAACTTTTTCAAGATTGTCTACTTTTTCTTGCAACAGACGTTCAATCTCTTCTTGTTCAATATTGAGGTTCTCAAGTTCTTTATTGATCCGTTCAATATCTGCAACTTCATAACGCTTTTGACCTAACATTTCTGTTTTACGAAGACGCTCTTGAGAAAGTTTTTCCTGTAAGTTTTGGTAGCGTTCCTGAATAGCATTTTTATTGGACTTGATTTCTTCAATCTCAGATTCCAGCTTTTGCTTTTCGATTGCAATAACTGCGAGACGTTCTTGCCATTTTTCTTTTTCAGCTTGCCAATCTCCACCTCTGAGATTAGTTAATTCTTGCTCCTGAAGTTTCAAGAGTGTCTCAAGTTCTTCGACTTGCTGGCATGTTTGTTGATAAGCAAGATACAAGCCTTGCTCTTCTATACGAGCTTGTTCCCCTTTGGACTTAATAGTCTCCAAAGTTTGACTAAGTTCGTTCAAGGATTCTTGAACTGATTTCAGATTTTCCTCCTCTTGACGAAGAAGCTTTTCTTCTTGAGCAATTTCTTTTTGCAATTGCTCCAATTCAGGCTTGATGAAAATACTGTTATTTTGACGATTGGCACCACCAGCATAAGAACCACCTGTTCGCAATTCTGTACCATCTAAGGTTACCATCCGAACTTGATAGCGTACCTTACGAGCTGCATCACGCGCATGCTCAACTGTATCAAAGATAGCTGTGGTAGCTAGCAAGTTTTTAAAGATGGCTTCAAGCTTGGTATCAAAGGTAACCAGTTCATCTGCCATGCCAAGAAAACCTGGACTTGAGGCAATCACATCTTGATTCTGACCTGAAATGCTACGAGCCTTAATGGTTGTCAAAGGAAGGAAAGTCGCACGACCAGCTCGGTTTCGTTTAAGGAAGTCGATAGCTTTAGTCGCTGCCTGTTCGTCTTCAACGATGATGTGTTGGCTACTTGCACCGAGAGCAATCTCAAGGGCTGTCTGATAACGAACATCAAAGGTTAAATGTTCACTAACTGCTCCGATAATCCCACCTAAGCGGTTTTTCTCTTGTAAGACACTCTTAACACCTGCATAAAAATTGCTATGGTTTTTAAGAATGTTTTCCAAACTTTGTGCCTTGGCCTGCTTGTTTTTCAAACTATCTAAACAGTCGAAGAGTTGATTTTGCTGACTTTGATAAGCCTGCTTTTGTGCTTCTTCTTCTTTGGCACTTGTTTGATAGTCAGCAAGTAAAGTATGTACTTCCTCTTTAGCTGATTTTAGGGAAAGCTCTTGTTCGGTAGCCTTAGACTTGGCAGAAGCCAATTGTTCCTTCAAGGATTCTAATTGTTCTTCTTGTTTTTGAGTTTGTTGGCGACTATTTTCAAGGTCATTTTCAATACGTGTCAGCTGGTTAGACACATCAGCTTCTTCTTGCAGAAAGGCAACGAAGCGTTCACGCAATTGCTCAATCATCTGGTCTGGATCATCAGAAAAAGCTAATAACTCAGCTTCTAGATGATTGAGTTCCTTAGTATTGACAGCTAAATTTTCTTCTAACTTACTGAGATTTGCTTCTTTTTCTTCCTTCTCTTGAATGAGGGCATTTCTCTTTTCATCTAAACCAGCCAAACGAGCCTGAGCTTCTTGTTGATTAAGGGCAACTTGCTCAGTTTCTAGTTTTGATAAAGCTAACTTACGCTCTAAATCACTGATTAAGCTAGTCAAATCCAGCAAGCTTGACTGATCTTTTGCCATCTCAGCCTGCAAATCATGACGTTTCTTTTTGAGAGCTTGATTTTCTTCTTCTAAGTCTTGACGTTTTTGATAATAACCGGTTAAAAGTTCTTGGACTTGGTTTAATTCTTCTTCTGTTAGATCCAATTCAGCCTTATTGGCTTGAATTTGTGCAACCAGAACATCCAAGTAGATCGCTTTACGTTGACTATCTAGTTCCATAAATTTGCGAGCTGTTGTTGCTTGTTTTTCCAAGGGTTTGATTTGATTGTCCAGCTCATAGATGATGTCTTCTAAACGATCCAAGTTGTCTTGAGTTTGTTGAAGCTTACTTTCCGTCTCTTTACGACGAGTTTTATACTTCAAAACTCCAGCCGCTTCTTCAAAAATAGCGCGACGTTCCTCAGGTTTGGAGTTAAAGATTTCTTCGACCTTCCCTTGGGAAATGATGGAGAAAGAATCACGTCCGAGACCAGTATCTAAGAAAAGATCATGGATATCACGGAGACGAACTTTTTTGCCGTCAATCTTGTACTCACTATCTCCACTCCGATAGATATGACGTTCAACTTTGATTTCCTGGCCTGCATCCTTGATAAAGCCGTCCTGGTTATCTAGGGTAACAACCACAGAAGCATAGTTTAAAGGTTTTCTACTTTCCGTTCCTGCAAAGATGACATCAGGCATCTTCCCGCCACGCAGACTCTTGACACTAGATTCACCAAGTGCCCAACGGAGGCTTTCAGTAATATTTGATTTCCCAGAACCATTTGGTCCTACAACCGCCGTCACCCCTTGGTCAAAAAGAACCTTGGTCTTATCAGCAAAGGACTTAAAGCCTTGGATTTCAATTTCTTTTAAATACATGAATCCAGCCCTTTCTCAACTGCATTTTTAGCGGCTTCCTGCTCTGCTAATTTTTTGGAGCGTCCTTGACCGGAACCTAAACTTTGCCCCTCAACAAGGACTTGAACCTCAAACATTTTATCATGGGCTGGCCCAATCTCTGAAATCACCTGATAACGAATATCAACATCTCCATTAACTTGGAGCAATTCTTGAAGGTGGGTCTTATAGTCTTTAATCATTTCAAAATCGCCAGCTTCAACCTTAGGAATCATGACTTGGTAGATAAAGGTTTTTACAGTCTTTATATCCTTGTCTAAAAGCAGAGCACCCAAAAAGGCTTCAAAAGCGTCTCCCAAGATCGTATCTCGGTTACGACCACCAGACTTTTCCTCCCCCTTACCAAGCTTGATAAACTGGTCAAACTGACAATCACGGGCAAAACCAGCCAAACTCTCCTCACGAACAATCATAGCACGGAGTTTTGACAGATCCCCTTCTGGTTTTTTAGGGTATTTTTTAAACAAATATTCTGAAATCAATAGTTGCAGAACAGCGTCTCCTAAAAATTCCAAGCGCTCATTGTGTGAAATTTTTAAGAGGCGGTGCTCATTGGCATAACTGGTATGGGTAAAAGCTGTTTCGAGTAATTGTTTATCTGAAAAAACAAGATCAAAACGTTCTTGTAACACGGATTCTAATTCTTTCATGACTACCTCTTTCTAAAACATTATAATCCTATCCATTATATCAAAAAAAGACCTTATCGTCAGAAAATAAGAGTAAAAAAACTTATTTGCAACTTCTATCTAAAAACTATCCATAGCTAGCGAATCAGGCTTTTTTTTGGTATAATAAATCTTATGGAAATTGAAAAAACCAATCGAATGAATGCTCTTTTTGAGTTTTATGCAGCCCTTTTGACCGATAAGCAGATGAATTATATCGAACTCTACTATGCAGACGACTATAGTTTAGCTGAAATCGCTGAAGAATTTGGAGTTAGTCGTCAGGCTGTTTATGACAATATCAAACGAACTGAAAAGATTCTGGAAGACTATGAGATGAAACTCCATATGTACTCTGACTACATTGTTCGCAGTCAAATTTTTGATCAGATTTTGGATCGTTATCCAGAGGATGCTTTTCTGCAAGAGCAAATTGAGATTTTGACCAGTATTGATAATAGGGAGTAATCATGGAAAATCTTGTTGTCTATAAAGGGATACCTTGCAAACTATTAGCTGCAGAGAAACCATTTCCTGCAAGACTACAGATTATCTCGCCCAATGATATCTCCAAAGCTATGCAAATAGGCTTTAGCTGTTGGGGATATCCAAATGAAATCATGAAAGAAGTCACACCCGAAGAACTAGAGTGTTTTCAACATTTTGGACGATTTCCACTGAATTGAATAAATAGGAGAAAAAAATGGCATTTGAAAATTTAACAGAACGTTTGCAGAACGTCTTTAAAAATCTACGTAAAAAAGGAAAAATCACAGAGAGTGATATCCAAGAGGCAACCAAAGAAATTCGTCTGGCTCTTTTAGAAGCCGACGTTGCTTTGCCAGTGGTTAAGGATTTTATCAAAAAAATTCGTGAACGTGCGGTTGGTCATGAAGTCATTGACACCCTCAATCCAGCTCAACAAATCATCAAGATTGTTAATGAAGAATTGACAGAAGTCCTTGGTTCTGATACAGCTGAGATTATCAAGTCTCCAAAGATTCCTACAATCATCATGATGGTCGGTTTGCAGGGTGCTGGTAAAACAACCTTCGCAAGAAAGCTCGCTAACAAACTCAAAAAGGAAGAGGATGCTCGTCCTTTAATGATCGCGGCCGACATCTATCGTCCTGCTGCTATTGACCAGCTCAAAACACTGGGACAACAAATTGATGTTCCTGTCTTTGCTCTTGGAACTGAAGTTCCTGCAGTGGAGATTGTTCGCCAAGGTTTGGAGCAAGCTAAAGCCAACCATAACGACTATGTCTTGATCGACACTGCTGGTCGTTTGCAAATTGACGAACTTCTCATGAATGAGCTTCGTGATGTTAAAGCTCTTGCTCAACCAAATGAAATCCTTCTCGTCATCGATGCCATGATTGGTCAAGAAGCTGCTAACGTTGCGCGAGAATTTAACGCTCAATTAGAAGTTACCGGTGTCATCCTTACCAAGATTGATGGGGATACTCGTGGTGGTGCGGCCCTTTCTGTTCGTCATATCACAGGAAAACCAATCAAATTCACTGGTACTGGTGAAAAGATTACTGATATTGAAACCTTCCACCCTGACCGTATGGCCAGCCGTATTCTCGGTATGGGAGATATGCTGACTCTGATCGAGAAAGCTTCCCAAGAATACGATGAGCAAAAAGCCCTTGAAATGGCTGAAAAGATGCGGGAAAACACCTTTGATTTCAACGATTTCATCGATCAGTTGGATCAGGTGCAAAATATGGGGCCAATGGAAGATTTGCTCAAAATGATTCCTGGTATGGCCAACAATCCTGCCCTTCAAAATATGAAGGTGGATGAAAAACAAATTGCTCGCAAACGTGCCATCGTCTCATCTATGACTCCTGAAGAACGTGAAAATCCAGATTTGCTCACTCCAAGCCGTCGTCGTCGTATTGCAGCTGGTTCTGGTAATACCTTTATCGATGTCAACAAGTTCATCAAAGACTTTAACCAAGCCAAACAACTCATGCAAGGTGTCATGTCTGGTGACATGAACAAGATGATGAAGCAAATGGGCATCAACCCTAACAACCTTCCTAAAAACATGCCTGGTGGCATGGATATGTCAGCCCTTGAAGGTATGATGGGACAAGGTGGCATGCCGGATATGTCTGCTCTCGGAGGAGCTGGAATGCCCGATATGAGCCAGATGTTTGGTGGAGGTCTCAAAGGTAAAATCGGTGAATTTGCTATGAAGCAATCCATGAAACGCATGGCCAACAAAATGAAAAAAGCTAAGAAAAAACGCAAATAAAAAAGGACTCTGTTGAGTCCTTTTTTTCTAATTATCTATAAAAGAAACTTTCTGGTGAAATAACTGCTGACTGACTAATTGTCGAAGCTTCGATTAAACGGTCCTTTGTCGCATCAGATTCACCGTTATTTGAGTAGGCAGGATTGCCAGCAGGAATCAATACATATGAGAGAGGCCCATAAGGATTAGATTCTTCTAAGTTCAATGTCAAAAGAGGTAACTCTGGATTTTTACGAAAAGCAGTTACTTGGAATGTTCCTTGTTTACCCTTATGGTGTTTTATTTCTTTACTTGCAATTGTAACAATTTCTCCGCTACTATTAGTCCAATTCCCTTCAATGCTAGATACATCTCCAGCAAAAACAGAAGAAATATCAGCTTTTAATGTTGATTGTACTTCTTTTGTAACATCATCTTTATCTTTACTAGTATTTTGTTTAAAGTCGTTCCAAGTCACTTGTTTAAAATCAACTTTCTCAGATGAAATACCTAAAACTTCTGCTGGTTCATTCCCTTGAAACTGTTTAAAATCTTTCTTCACAATTTCTTCTAATTTCCCATCTTTTAATTGATAAGAGGTTGCTTCCCAGTTTGGATCAGTACCTTGACCAGCTAAATACTGTAACGTACCATCTTTATAAATCGTTAGACTACTTCTCAGCGATCCACCACCAGTACCCGCACCTTTAACAAAAACTGGTTTCCCATCTTTCAATGTGTATATAGCCGTGATAAACTCTGAATCTCCGATTAGAAGTTCCTGGGTTTTATCATTGTTAATGTCGTAAAAAGCATATTTTTTCGTATGCCCATTTTCTTTTATCTGGGCTATGTAATTCATAACCATAGTCTCTTCAGCTTCTGTTCCCTCAACTGCTGATTTGAGTGAATCATTACCGTTAGTGGACAACTTCTCAAATTTTTCAATAATCGAAGCATATTTTTCCTCTGGTTTTAACTCAATTTCAGTAGTTGATGTAGTGCTTATTTCGCTTGTTTGAGATGTTAATTCTGTTTTTTCTACTTTTCCTGAACATGCAGTCAATAAAAGTACAGAACCAAATAAAACCAAGAAACCTACCTTATTTGTCATAAAAACTCCTTCAAAAATTTATTTCATCAAATATCAATTTACAATCCCAAAAATCTTCTTACTCTCTATAGTAAGAAGACTTCTTTATATTTTATCGTTTTTTTCGTAATGTTGCAATCCCAAATGCACCCAGAATACCACCTAAAGCGATTAAAGCAACATTTGATTGTTCACCTGTCTCCGGCAGTGTTTTTGCTCGTTCTACTCGTGAATAAACTGGCTTACTTGATACTTGTTGCTGACTTGTGTAGACTTGACCATTAACAGTAACATTGCCTTTGTCATCAATAGCGAGTATCTTATTATCGTCAAGTCCTTTGTTCAAACTGTTAATGTCAAATTCTGGAAGCTCTTCAGCCGTTGGTGATCCATTAGGAATAGCAACAATTGTTCCGTCAGGCAATGTTGCAATGACGTTATCTTTTGCTTTTTCTTCCAAATCTTGAAGTTTGTCAAATTTATCTTGAATTTTATTAAGTTTTACTTGTTCAGCTTCAAGTGTGGTTGCTATTGCATCAACAAGATTTTTTGCGCTTTTAGCTTTAGCTTCAGCATTTTTAAGTGCATCTTGTTTTTCAGCTAATGTTGTTTGAGCTTTAGCCAAATTGATTGGTGTTTCAACATAAGCTTTTAGTTTTTCAGCAAGAGCTTTAGCTTCTTTAACCAAGCGGTCTTTTTCCTCAATCAATTTAGCTTTTTGAACTTTAAGAGCTTCAAGTTTTGATTCTTGTTTTGTAAGTTCAGTTTTTGAATCAGAAAGAGCTTGAACTTTTTGTTCTTGAACACGTTTAGCTGATTCAAGAGCTGATTTAGCATCATCAAGAGCTTGTTTCTTAGAAGCAAGGTCAGCTGAGAAGTTATCAACTGCTTTTTGAGCTTCAGCTTGACGTTTTTGTGCGCTGTCAAGAGCAAGTTTTGCAAGACGCAAGTTGTTTTCAGCAACAGTACTTTGGATTGGTGTAGCAGTAGCATCAGCCAATGTCTTTTCTGCTGAAGTTTTAAGGTCTAAAGCGTTAGCATAGTCAGTTGATGCTTGTTTAAGAGCATCATTTGCTTTTTCTGAAGCAGTTTGAGCTGTATCTTTTTCAGCTTTAGCGTCTTCATAAGCTTTTTGAATAGCTTCAACATTTGTTGGGTTTACAAGAGTTGTACCTTTATTGCTAAATGCAATTACAAGCCAGTAATCACCGTTGATGTTTGCAATATCAAGACCAACGTTTTTAGCAAAATTAAGGTTAGCTTTTAAGTGTCCCCAGTTTGAATGAGCGTCATCAAATGATGTACCTAGCAAAGCTTTAACAACAGCTTCTTTGAGGTCATACATTGATTTGAAGTCATCTTTTGAACCTAGACGTTCTAGGTTTTCAACACCAGCTCCAATGTGTCCGTGTGTAAGTGGGCTCTTACCACGTTGTTCGTATTCACGTGCACGACTAGTTGCTAATTCGATAGCTTCTTTAGTAACGCCAGTGTTTTCTTTTGATGCAACAAGATATTTACTATTGTCTTTTAATTGTTCACGAATTTGTTTTAATCCGTCAGCGTATAAATGTGAAATAGCTTCTTTTTGAGCATCTGTTAAATTGTCGATGTCAACAGGTTGATTTTTAGCGTTTTTACCAATGGAAATTTCTGTGTTTTCAATCGCTTTAACGCCAGAGTCAGTCATGAAGTCATCATCACCTGATGCGATGTCTTCTTTGAATTGAGTCAAGTCTGGAATTTTGACAATATCAACGCTATCTAGAGCTTTAGTAGCTTTAGTGAGTTTGTCTTCAGCTTGAGAAAGTGTTGATGTAGCATTATTAGCTTTTGTGGTTGCTGAAGCTAGGCTTTCTTTAGTTTCATTAACTAGAGTTGTTTTAGCGTTAACATCTGTTTTAGCGTTGTCAATAGCTTCTTGACGTTTTTCGTCAGCTTTCTTAGCATCAGTCAAAGCTGTGTCTGCAAGAGTAACATTCTTTTCAGCACCTTTAGTTTCAGCTTTAGCTTCATTAAGTTTATCTTCAGCTTGAGCAAGACCAGTTCCTGAAAATGCGTCTTTAGCTGATTTAACTTGAGTTTCTTTAGCAGAAACATCAGCGTTAGCATCTTTTAGTTCTTGTTCTGTGTTAGATACTTGTGTTTGAGCTTTGTTTATAGCTTCAGTTTGAGTTGCGATGTTTGCATCAGCAGTAGATGTTTCTTTCGCATTAGCGTCTTGGTCAGCAAGGTTAGCTTTCTGGTCAGCTTTATTAGCATCAATGTTTTGAGGTGTAGCTTTAGAAGCAACTTCTTCAGCGTGTTTAACATTTTCAGTAGCTTTAGTTACATCAGCTTGAGCGTTAGACACTTGCTTGTTAGCTTCATCAGTTTTAGCTTGTGCATCAGTAAGTTGTTCTTTAGTTTGTTTCACAACTTCCTTTTGTGCATCAAGAGCTGGTTTTACGTCTGATGATTTTTCAACAGTTTTTGTTGTAGGTTTTTCAACGATAGCTGGTTCATTGACACTTGTTGCCGTAGCTAGTTCAGAGTTAGCTTCTTGAGCAAGTGCAGGCACACCAGCTGATGCAAGTCCAATAACTGCTGTACTTGTCAGAATTTGCAATTTTTTCATCAATTTCTCCTTTAATCACTTATTGAGTGATTTTTATAGTTTCATTATATTATTTTATCATTTATTAGTGTAATATTCAACACTTAATATTTTTTTAAGTGTAATTTATGCTACTTATTATTTATAATTTTTATCTTTACAATAATAAGTGAAGGTAAAAAAATATGAATCAAAATAACTTACAAACATTTATTGCAAAAAGAATTAGATATTTACGTCTTACAAAAGGATTAAGTCAAGAGAAACTATCTGAATTGGCAGGATTGGGTTCTAAACATATTCATAACATCGAAAATGAGAAATATAATTTTCAAATACAAACACTGAATAAAATTCTAACTGCTCTTGAAGTAGATGAAAGAACTTTTTTTAACTTTGATTTCCCAATCCAAAGTAAAGAAATAGAAAACATCATCAGACAACTTGAACAGCTTCCAGAACCACAAAAATCAGATATAATTGACGCAATATCGACTTTATTAAATAATATAAATAAACGCAAATAAAAAGGACTCAATTGAGTCCTTTTTATTGTTCATTTCTAAGTTTCTCCAAGGTTTGCTTGAATATTTCTGGAATATCAGCAGTAAATTCCAGCGTTTTAGCCGTTCTTGGATGGGTAAATCCTAGCGTCTTGGCATGGAGAAATTGCCCATGTCCCTTTAGGGTTTTACGAGGACCGTATACCTCATCACCAGCGACAGGATGACCGATATAAGCCATGTGCACACGGATTTGATGAGTTCGTCCTGTTTCCAGTTGTAATTCCA
This sequence comes from Streptococcus infantis, assembly GCF_047463615.1. Taxonomy (GTDB): domain Bacteria; phylum Bacillota; class Bacilli; order Lactobacillales; family Streptococcaceae; genus Streptococcus; species Streptococcus infantis_X. The sequence continues at coordinate 48,527 of NZ_JASHDO010000007.1, forward strand.
GTAAGGTATAATCACCAAAGCGTTCCAAGACTTGGAAACGGGTCACTGCTGGTTTTCCTTTAGCAGTCACGGCCTGTTTCTTACGGTCTTTTTCGCTTCGACCAATCGGCGCCTCAATGACTCCACGGTCATTGGGAAGATTTCCATGAACGATAGCCCAATATTTACGAAGAGATTTCTTGTCCTTGAGTTCTTGGGCAAGTGCTAAATGCGCTTCATCATTTTTAGCAACCATGAGAAGCCCAGATGTGTCCTTATCGATACGATGAACAATCCCTGGTCGAAGCACACCATTGATTCCTGATAAGTCTTTGATATGATACATAAGGGCATTCACCAAGGTACCACTGGTATGACCAGCACTTGGATGAACGACCATGCCCTGAGGTTTATTAACTACTGCTACATCCTCATCTTGGTAAATAATTTCTAAAGGAATATCTTCAGCTACATACTCCAAAACATCTGGTTCGGGAATTTGATAAGTGATCATATCTCCTTCTTGGACCGTATACTTGGCTTTCTTGACCTGGCCGTTGACCAAGACTTGACCAGACTTGATTTGTTCATTGGCGAGACTACGAGACAATTCTGTCAAATCTGACAAAGCCTTATCTAAACGTAGTCCACCTGTTTCAATTCTAATTTCCATTCATTTCCTCTTTTAGCATTGCAATCATCAGTACGATAACACCGACTGTCAGATAACTATCGGCTACGTTGAAAATAGCAAAATTGACAAAGTCCAAGTGGAACATATCCACGACAAATCCTTGACTAACGCGATCAATGAAGTTTCCCAGACCACCTGCAATAATCAGAACCAATCCAAAGACTGTCCAGATGGAATCCTCTATATGCTTGTGCAAATACCAGATAGCCCCTGCCATAACCACTAAAGTAATCACTGCAAAAAACCACTGTTGATCTTGAAGCATAGAGAAGGCTGCCCCCCTATTTTGCAGATAAGTCAAACTGACCAGATTTGGGATCCATGATTTAATTTCACCAAGAGCAATATTCTGAACGACATAAGATTTTACCAATTGGTCTAACACTATTAAGAGTGCTATGACTCCTGCTACTATTCCTCTTTTTTTCATGACTTCCTCTTCTGATCAAAATATTCTTGCATGACTTCTACGAAAAGAGTTCCAGCCTGACTAAGCTCCACTTCCTCACGTTTAACATAGACCATGCGATTATCCAAATTATCCTTGAGACGAATGACTGTAATCCCATTAACACTGTCACTATCTAAAAATCCAGAACCTGTCGCATAAGCATCCGTCCGCTCCAAAATACCATTCAAGGTAGCACGATCTGTCACATTGAACATCTGAGAACTGGCACTTGTATCCACAAAGTTTTCTGAGTAATAAAGATATTCATCCTTTTCTTGCGTGAATCGAACCGTTGGTAAATCTGTCAAATCCTCCATAACCAACTCTTTTTTCTTAGCTAAGGGGTGACCTTCACGTAGATAAATATGCGTTTGGAAAGGGATCAACTCAATTACTTCAAGACCTAATTTTTCAATCCGTTGCATAATACCCTTTTGGTTTTGATTGTTGAGGTAAATAATCCCAATCTCACTATGCCCTTGGGCTACTTCATCCAAAATCTGAACAGTTGTAGATTCAAAAATACGAAAATTCTTATAGTCAGGATATTGTTGCGAAAAAGCTGTAATGGTTGGTGGCAAGAAATCATAGTGCTGGCTGGCTATTGAAAACTCATCTTTCTCCTCTTCAGGATTAGCATACTGGTTCTGGAAAACATCAAATCCCTTAACCAACTCTTGTGCCTTTTCATAAAATTCCATCCCACGACGTGTAAGAAAAGTTCCTGAACTGGTTCTACGAAAAATCTTGAAGCCAAGCTCTTTTTCCAAGTCTCTTACAGAAATAGATAGACTGGGTTGGCTAACGTACATCTTCTCAGCCGCTTCACGAAAAGTACCACTATTTGCAATAGCAACAACGTAGCGTAATTGTTGAATATTCATGATTTCTCCTTCGTTTTCTATCTTATCATTATACCATAAATAAAGCCTATCCAACAAAGGAAAATCATGAGACAGTTACTTCTAAAAAAGGCAAACAAAAAACACCTTTAAAGCTAGACCCAAAATCCAACTAAAAAGGGGTGTTATCAAATGCGATTATTTAGCTGCTGCGTAGAGTTCGTCTACTTTATTCCAGTTGATAACTGAGAAGAAAGCTTTGATGTAGTCAGGACGAACGTTACGGTATTTCACGTAGTAAGCATGTTCCCAAACATCCAAGCCCAAGATTGGTTTTTTACCTTCTGAGATAGGTGTGTCTTGGTTTGCAGTTGAAGTCACTTCAAGCTTACCTTCTTTGTTAACAACCAACCATGCCCATCCAGAGCCAAAACGAGTTGTTGCTGCTGCAGTGAAGGCTGCTTGGAATTCTTCGAATGAACCGAAAGTTTCATCGATTGCTACTGCAAGTTCTGCTGATGGAGCTGTTTTCTCAGGAGTCATCAATTCCCAGAAAAGAGCGTGGTTCAAGTGTCCACCACCATTGTTGATAAGCGCTTGACGGATATCAGCTGGGATAGATTCAACATCTGCAAGCAAAGCTTCAAGGTCTTCACCGATTTCAGGGTGTTTTTCAAGAGCTGCATTTGCATTGTTAACGTAAGTTTGGTGGTGTTTGTCATGGTGCAAGTGCATTGTTTCAGCATCGATGTATGGTTCTAATGCATCGTATGCGTATGGAAGTTCTGGTAAGATAATAGCCATCTGTAATACCTCTTTTTCTTTCTATATAAAGATGATAACGCAATCATCCTATTTTTTCAAGTTATTTGCTCAATTTGACTGGCTAGCAATCTGCAACAAAGCCTTCTCAAACAGGTAGCCTTTCTCATAAACTCCTGTCTTAATTTGGTAATCAGCTTGGATGAGATGACGAATAGAATTCTGGAGAAAATCAAGGGATAGTCTTCGAGAATCACGAAGGGCAAATTTGATTTGGTAGGGATTAGGATTGCGACCAATATAGTGACCCAAACTGCTGACCATCTGTGATTCTGTCTGACCAGACTCTTGCAATATTTTTACCTGTGTATAGAGTCTAAACTGCCCCAGCATAATGGCAATCAGTTTAATCTCATCTTCACCCTGTAAGGTCAAATCTTTAACTAAATCTCGTGCCTGATCAATTTTCTTAGTTAATATTAATTGGGTCAAATCAAAAATATTATCCTGCAAAGTCTTTGGAATGGCTTCAACAATATCTTCTTCTGTTATCAGACCACTATCCTTATAAGACTGTAAGAAGAGCAGGTTTTTCTGAATTTCACTGAATTGAAAACTAGATTTGATAAGCAACTGTTCAAAGGAATTTCCATCAAAAGTAAGTCCTTGTTCCTGAGTCCACTTTTGAAAATAGGCTCGCAACTCTTGCTCTTTAGGTTCAAGAGCCTCAAACACAGTTGCATCTCTCTTGAGTAATTTGACCAAACGTCTCTTGCTATCTAACTTGCCTTCAGCAAAGATTACTAATTTACTTGAGGGTACAGGATTTTCCAGATAGTCTTCAAAGGCCTTGAGCTCATCATCAGTTAGATAGCGTTTTTTAGCAGTTGTAATATCGAGAAAATGATCTAGGATCACAATTTTTTCATCCGCAAAGAAAGGAAGACTGACCAACTCTAGCTCCAAGCTTTTGTAGTCTACTTCTTTCATATCAAAATAAGCAAAATTCAAATCTGCAGGATCGTATCCGATTTGCTTTAGAACCTGAGTTTTCATGATGTCATACTGTCCTTGATCAGCCCCTGTAAACAGGGTCAAACTAGGAAGATTCGCTAAGGATAGCTTTCGACTTTCTTCTATGGCTAGCATTTATTCTCCTTTCTTTTTAATTTAACTTCTGTTTAATCCATATAATTCAATTTTCCGCGGAAATCCTCTAGGCTTTGGTATCCTTTTTCCGACATAATTTCTTTGAGTTCCCTTGTAATACGCTCAAAAGCACCTACACCTTCTTTATGAAGAGTAGTTCCTACTTGTACCATGCTAGCACCACATAGGATATGTTCAAAGGCATCACGACCCGTTAATACTCCACCAGTTCCGATGATTTGAATTTGAGGATTTAAGCGTTGATAAAAAGCATGGACGTTGGCAAGGGCAGTTGGTTTGATGTATTCTCCACCAATTCCACCAAAGCCGTTCTTAGGACGAATCACGACAGACTCGTCTTCTATATAAAGACCATTTCCAATAGAGTTGACACAATTGACAAACTTGAGTGGGTATTTGTTGAAAATTTCTGCTGCCTGGTCGAAGTGAACAATATCAAAATAAGGTGGAAGCTTAATTCCAAGAGGTTTTGTAAAGTAGGCAAAGACTTCTGACAAGATACGGTCTGTTGTTTCAAAATCATAGGCAATCTGAGGCTTACCTGGAACATTTGGGCATGAGAGATTGAGTTCAGTTAAACCACGGAAATCACTTTCTTGCACCTTTTTTAAGATGGTATGAGTTTCCTCTGGAGACATTCCAACTAAAGAGAGAAAGAAGGTACGATTTGGTTCCTTTTCTTGCAATTCCAAAAGGTAGTTCAAGTAATAGTCGAAACCATTATTTGGCAGACCCATAGAGTTGATAGAGCCAAGTGGAACATCTTGGTAGCGTGGTTCAGGATTCCCCTGACGAAATTCCAAGGTTGCTGTTTTAGTGACAAAGGTTCCTGCTGCTGAGTTTTTAACACCTTCCAATTCCTCAATGGTCATACAAGCAACTCCTGCCGCATTCATCAAGCAATTATCAAATTCAAAACCAGCAATCTGTGTTTTAGTTGATACCATGATTCTGTTCCTCCAGATTCCTTTTTATGTCTATTATTATACCATACTTTGGCAGGACTCTTTTAATAAAACTAATCCTATAAAAAGTTCTTATTCAGCTAATAAAACTAGCTAATCCAAATTGAAAGAATTTTTAGAAAATTTGTGTTTTTTTCTTTACACTGAAAAAATTTTCTGCTATAATGACTCATGTAATAAAATATGACAACAAAAAGGAGAACGATATGACATCTGCTAAAGAATATATCCAAAGCGTGTTTGAAACTGTAAAAGCTCGTAACGGGCATGAGGCTGAATTTCTCCAGGCGGTTGAAGAATTCTTCAGCACTTTGGAACCTGTCTTTGAAAAACACCCTGAGTATATTGAAGAAAATATCTTAGCGCGTATCACTGAGCCTGAGCGCGTAATTTCTTTCCGTGTTCCTTGGGTTGACCGTGATGGAAAAGTTCAAGTTAACCGTGGTTACCGTGTTCAATTCAACTCAGCTGTTGGACCATATAAAGGCGGACTTCGTTTCCACCCAACTGTAAACCAAGGGATCTTGAAATTCCTCGGATTCGAACAAATCTTTAAAAACGTTTTGACTGGACTTCCAATCGGTGGAGGTAAAGGTGGATCAGACTTCGATCCTAAAGGCAAAACTGATGCTGAAGTAATGCGCTTCTGCCAAAGCTTCATGACTGAATTGCAAAAATACATCGGACCATCTCTTGACGTACCTGCTGGTGATATCGGTGTTGGAGGACGTGAGATTGGTTACCTTTACGGACAATACAAACGTCTTAACCAATTTGATGCTGGTGTCTTGACTGGTAAACCTCTTGGATTTGGTGGTAGCTTGATTCGTCCAGAAGCAACTGGTTATGGATTGGTTTACTACACTGAAGAAATGCTTAAAGCAAACGGCAACAGCTTTGCAGGTAAGAAAGTTGTGATTTCAGGTTCTGGTAACGTAGCTCAATACGCTCTTCAAAAAGCAACTGAACTTGGTGCAACTGTTATCTCTGTATCTGACTCAAATGGTTATGTCATCGATGAAAATGGTATCGACTTCGACCTTTTGTCAGATGTTAAAAACAACCGTCGTGCTCGTTTGACTGAGTATGCTGCAGAAAAACCAACTGCTACATACTACGAAGGTTCTGTATGGACTTACACTGGAAACTACGATATCGCTCTTCCATGTGCGACTCAAAACGAAATCAACGGTGAAGCTGCGAAACGTTTGGTTGCTCAAGGCGTTATCTGTGTCTCTGAAGGAGCTAACATGCCTAGCGACCTTGAAGCTATCAAAGTCTACAAGGAAAATGGAATCCTTTACGGACCTGCCAAAGCTGCCAATGCTGGTGGTGTAGCTGTATCTGCTCTTGAAATGAGCCAAAACAGCCTTCGTCTTTCATGGACACGTGAAGAAGTTGACGGTCGTTTGAAAGACATCATGACTAACATCTTCAATACTGCTAAAACAACTGCAGAAACATACGGTCTTGGTACTGACTACCTTGCAGGTGCAAACATTGCAGCCTTTGAAAACGTAGCAAACGCTATGATTGCTCAAGGGATTGTTTAATTTCAAGTAACTACTTAACTCCTCACTCCTGTGAGGAGTTTTTTCTTATACAATAAAAAAGACCTATCCGAATAGATAGATCTTTATTTTCTTATAATTTACCTGCTACCGCATCCAACAATTCTTGGATTTTTGCTTGGTTGCTTCCTCCTGCCATGGCCATGTCTGGTTTACCACCACCACGTCCATCGACGATTGGAGCTAATTCTTTAATCACATTACCTGCATGCACTTCTTTTGTCTTGCTGGCTACAAGGACATTGACCTTGTCACCAATGGCTGCGACAAGAACAAGCACATCAGAGTAATCTTTTTGTTTCCAGTTATCCGCAAAGGTACGAAGGGCACCTGCATCTGATACTGAAACTTGGCTGGCAATGTAACGGTGGCCGTTTGCTTCTTGAACATTCTTGAAGACATCACCTGCTGCTGCCGCTGCTGCTTTTTCCTTCAATTCTGCATTTTCTTTTTGCAATTGACGGAGTTGTTCTTGAAGACCTTCCACCTTATGAGGCACTTCCTTGAGTTGAGGGGCTTTCAAGGTTGCTGCGACTGCTTTCAGAGCATCTTCTTGTTCACGGTAAGCTTCAAAGGCTTCCTTACCAGTCACTGCCAAGATACGACGAGTTCCTGATCCGATTCCTTCTTCTTTGACAATCTTGAAGAGTCCGATTTCAGAAGTATTGCCTACGTGGGTACCACCACAGAGCTCCACCGAGTAATCTCCGATAGTAACAACACGAACTTCCTTACCGTATTTCTCACCAAAGAGGGCCATAGCTCCCATTTCTTTAGCAGTGTCAATGTCTGTCTCAACTGTTTCTACTGCGATGGCTTCCCAAATCTTCTCATTGACTTGTTGCTCAATAGCACGCAATTCTTCAGGAGTGACAGCTTGGAAGTGAGTGAAGTCAAAGCGTAGGAATTCTACCTCATTCAGAGATCCCGCCTGAGTGGCGTGGTGGCCAAGGATATTGTGAAGAGCTGCATGGAGCAAGTGAGTAGCTGTATGGTTCTTCATGACACGATGACGACGATTGCTATCGATAGCCAAGGTGTATTCTTGGTTCAAAGCAAGAGGACCAAGAACTTCAACGGTATGGAGTGGTTGTCCGTTTGGTGCTTTTTGAACATCTGTCACTGTCGCTACAACATTTCCTTGAGCATCCATGATTTGACCTTGGTCCGCAACCTGTCCACCCATTTCAGCGTAGAATGGTGTTTCCGCAAAGATAAGAGATGCAGTTCCTTCAGATACAGCCTCTACTTCTGCATTATCAGCTACGATTGCCACCAATTTAGAAGACAATTGGCTAGCATTGTAGTTGAAGACACTTTCTACAGTGATGTTTTGAAGGGTTTCGTTTTGCATCCCCATAGATCCGCCTTTGACAGCAGATGCACGCGCACGTTCTTGTTGTTCCTTCATAGCTGCTTCAAAACCTTCACGGTCTACAGTCATACCAGCTTCTTCAGCGATTTCTTCTGTCAATTCTACTGGGAATCCATAAGTGTCGTACAATTTAAAGACATCTGAACCAGCAATGACAGATTGTCCTTTTTCTTTCAAGTCTGCTACGATGCCTTGGGCAAAGTGTTGACCTGAGTGAAGAGTACGAGCAAATGACTCTTCTTCGCTCTTAACGATTTTTTCGATAAAGTCACGTTTTTCAAGAACTTCTGGGTAGTAGCTTTCCATGATTTTTCCAACAGTTGGAACGAGTTTATAAAGGAAAGGTTCGTTGATACCCAATTTTTGACCATGCATAGAGGCACGACGAAGAAGACGACGGAGGACATAACCACGACCTTCATTTCCAGGAAGGGCACCATCACCAATCGCAAATGAAAGAGAACGGATGTGGTCAGCGATGACCTTAAAGCTCATGTTGTCGCCATCTTGGTCGTAAACCTTACCAGATAATTTCTCAACTTCTCGAATGATAGGCATGAAGAGGTCTGTTTCAAAGTTAGTCTTAGCACCTTGGATAACCGCCACCAAACGCTCCAAACCAGCGCCCGTATCAATGTTTTTGTGTGGCAATTCCTTGTATTCGCTACGAGGGACAGCAGGGTCAGCGTTAAATTGTGACAAAACAATGTTCCAGATTTCGATATAGCGGTCGTTTTCAATATCTTCTGCAAGCAAGCGAATACCGATATTTTCTGGGTCAAAGGCTTCCCCACGGTCAAAGAAGATCTCTGTATCTGGTCCAGAAGGACCAGCACCGATTTCCCAGAAGTTATCCTCGATTGGAATCAAGTGACTTGGGTCCACTCCCACTTCAATCCAGCGGTTGTAAGAATCTGTATCAGCTGGATAATAAGTCATGTAAAGTTTTTCAGCTGGGAAGTCAAACCATTCAGGACTTGTCAAAAGCTCGTAAGCCCAAGTAATGGCTTCGTCACGGAAGTAATCTCCGATTGAGAAGTTCCCCAACATTTCAAACATAGTATGGTGACGAGCAGTCTTCCCTACGTTTTCGATATCATTGGTACGGATGGCTTTTTGAGCATTGGTAATCCGTGGGTTCTCAGGGATAATAGTCCCATCAAAGTATTTTTTAAGAGTCGCAACCCCTGAGTTGATCCACAAAAGTGTTGGGTCATTGACAGGAACCAAGCTTACTGATGGTTCTACAGAGTGGCCTTTACTTGCCCAGAAATCAAGCCACATTTGGCGGACTTGTGCACTAGATAATTGTTTCATTTGTATCTCCTTTTTACTAATTTGATTGGCTTTCTAGCATTTCTACATAGTCAATAGCGACACAGAGGGAAATGACTAGGTCTGCATAAGAGTCTTCATAGACAGTTACAGTATAAGTTGAGGTTAAATGGAAAAGTTCCTTGGTAATCTCAGCAATCACTTGGTCACGATCATCCAGCAATTTAAAATTCAAATCCCAGACATTTCCTTCGATACGAAGACCGAGATTGTCAAACTCATACTTATCTCTGAAGAAAGTCAACTTCTTTCGGATATAAAAATGATCTCCATTACTCAGTTGAATTTCAAAACGAGGTAGGAAAGTTAAGACTTCCTTACTAATCTCACTGACCTGTTCACCAGCAACATCATAGATGGTAAAGGTTTTAGGAATCTTAAAAAATGAACCTTCAACCTGATAGGCGACATTGCCCAACTCATCCTTGATATCAAAGCGTTCACCACCTAGGCGAAATTTTTGTTTAACAAGAAATGTTCTCATAAACACCTCCAAAAATAAAAGACAAATCCATATCACGAAGGGCGAAAAACCGCGGTACCACCTTCATTCAATGAACTTGTCATTCTTGATTCTTATGCAATTGTTGGATTGAGTAGCATGATTTTCTATCTTAGATGGCTCGCAGCACCGCCAATTCTCTGAACTAAGATGGAGAGAAAATCAATTCTCAACTCTAGTATTATATCGCTTTTTGGGTTGGGAGTCAAGAGACTTTTTCCCAATATAAAATCTCCAAGTAGTTCTTCAATATGAGATTTGTTTATTAAGGTCTTGTCACACTTATTAACGAAGTAAGTCTAACATTTCGCGATTAAGTTCTTCATAAAAAGTAAAGTATTTATCATCAATATGATATGTATCTTGCAAGATGAAACGTAAACTTTCAATTGTTTGAGACAATTTTTTAGAATTAACTAAATTATCATTAATTTCCGATAGACCGTGGGCAACTTTATTTCTTTCATTGTTTAAAGAAATGAAAACTCTTAGTGAGTCAATTAATTCTGGGCAAGAGTTGTAAAATTCTAATATTTTAGTGTATGAAATTAGATTTAAAGTTGATGTAGGTGAGTAATCATCTTTTTCTTCGTCACTACCATTTTGTGATTTTTTATATTCTCTATCCAAATAACTGAGAATTTCTTTAAAATCTTGATGTTCTTCATTTAGCTTGGGCAACTTCTTTTTATATTTTATAAGAGTCGGATAGTTCTTTTTTAGTCTTTCTTCTATTATAAATTCAACTAATGATTTTGACTTGATTAAGACATCTGCTACTTGTCCTCGTTTATTGAGAATTTCAATTAATAAATAATAATTGAGAGCAGTTTTTTCAACATCTAAAATAGGAAGTTCCTTTATCTCAAAAAGGGTTGTCTGTTTTTTAAAAACACTTACTAAATCTTTTAGAATGACTCTTAAACGATATAACTTTTTCTTAGAGAGCAATTTATTGTATTCTTTCCTAGCAACTAATTCTTCTGCAGCAAGATAATCATAAGAAGAGATTAAATTTCTTAAATGGCGCTTGATAAGAGACTGATTAAATTTTTCAGCTTCATCTTTGATTGTACGATCTTCGTAATCCTTTTGGTTATCCTCGTTCTCGTCAAAAAGCTTCTGTTCATCTTCACTTGACAGTGGTACATACTTTCTGTTTGCAGATTTGTTAGGAGTTGCAACCTGTATGGCCTGCGTATTATAATCATTAATTCGATTTAAGGCAAATAAAGCAGAAATAATCTGAGGTGTCCCTGAGGATAGATTTAAGATTAATTGATGATCTGTTCCAGAATATTTTTCAATAATCTGTCCCATCACTTCATACATTTTATCAAACAGATAGACTTCATCATTTTTCAATATGATTGATTCAATAAACACTTTAGGATGATAACCCTCTATTGAACATAATGCTTTCTCAACAAGATCTTTTTTTACTATCATTTCTTCACTATAAACCAAAACAATTTGTTCAGGTCTATATGTTCGAGCAATATGTAATAAAGCTGCATCTCGATTATTGCTTATCGGATCTGTCGTTCCAACTGCTGAAATTAAAATTTCCAAGATATTCTACCTCTCATTATTTCAGTAATTCTAATAATTCCTTATTTAAGTCCTTGTAAAAGCTAAAATCCTTCTCAACGAGTTGATACTGTTCCTTGACTAGTCCCTTTAAGATTTTTAGGACAGGACCTAACTGTTTTAATTCCTCAGAATCTAATGGATCCAATTTATGAGCTACAGTATTTCGAGTTGAATTCATGCTAATAACTGGTTTGATTTTTTTAAATTGATTCCACTCATGTTTTTCTTTTAAGATCTTACTATAATCCCAAATCCCGAGATAATATTTCTCTGATTCACTCACGTAATTATCCAAAAATCCTGGATAACGATTTTCGATATAGTCATCTAAGATAAACTCTGTAAGGTTTTTAATTCTAATCAGACCTTCACTAAAATTACCACGTTCCTTTTGCAAATCAATAGTCAAATAAGCATTTAATACTTTTTTCTGTTCTTCGCTCCATTTTTTCTTTTGGAGGACTTGAGGTACAGCTTGCCTGTCTAATGAATCCACAATATCTTGCAACTTCTTTCGACATTCTTTCAAACCAGGAAAGTCTGATAATTGATTAGCAACCTCTAAACTTGCTTTATAATCATATTTTTTTATAAAATCACGTAAAGTTTTTTTCATTAAGCCTTGCTTAAACTTATCTGAAGTATCTTCAATAGTTCGATCTACAAAGTCCTGCTTATTATCTATATTTGTATCAATTAGTGCATCAATATCTTCTGAATCATCATGTCCAACTCCTGCATTTGAATCATTTTCAGGACTTGAAACTTGTACTGCCTTGACATTGATTTCACTAAGTCTATTAATAACAAACAAAGCTGATTTTATTTGAGGAGTTGCACTTGAAAGATTGAGAATAAATTCGTCGTCTTTTGTATAATACTCTTGTATAATAGCATCAAATTGATCATACATGATATCAAAAACATGTACATCAGCATTTAAGATGATTGACTCATGGTATACAATCTCTGGGAGGTATTCAGAATCAATAGAACGAATCACTTTCTCAATATCATCTTTCTTACTAATTGTTCTCTCTGAAAAAACAATAATAATCTTATCTGGACGATATTTTCTAGCAATATGTACTAAGGCTCCATCGTGAAAATTTCGTATAGGATCTGTATCACCCACTGCCGAAATCAAAACCTTCATTTAGTAATCTCCTTAATCATAAAGTTCGCCTTGCCCATTTCATAGAAGAATTCATCATTTTTTATTAATATGGAAGGCTGAACAGAGTCATCTTCCAAAAGGATAGGGGCTTTTGTAAGCTTTAATACACCTTTACCCTTCATCTTAGTTTGTACTGGTTTCTTGTGGTTCTCTTTTACAATTTCATATGCTTGTTTAAAAATTGTTTTTGTCCAAACTCCACTACCAGCACCCAAGTAGATAGGATATTGACTATTTGGCTGAATTTTATTTTCAGGAAAATCTGATAAGAAAAAGTTTTTATATTCTTTGTAAAAGGCTTGCGCTCTCTGTCCTAATTCTTCCATTAGGATTCCAGCTTCCTTAGTAGTTGTAGTAATGGTGAAATTGATTTTAGTTGAGGGTGCGATGGCTTCCCTGTATAAGGGAAGAGGCTTGGGAGTTAAGGACTTGGCTGAATAATCCCATTTTTGAACTAAAATAAGACTGTCATTTCTAAATGGTTTGCTATCACTAACACGAATGGCATTAAATATGTTATTGAATTCTTTACCCTTCTTAGGCACCCAAGGAATCATATTTTTATTTTCCTTAGGATTCTTACCTCTAGTATCAACCACCTTTTTATTGTTCCAGTGAGGATTTGTGTTCATTAAAATAGTTCGAATAGCTCCCTTTAACGAACTACCAGGTATATAAGGATTACCATAAGGATCTCTCATAAACTTTGCTACTTCATTAATAGTACCTAACTGGGAATCAATGTTGTTCTTTTCGGTTTCAAAACCAGTCTCTTTAATCCTATAACCACCAAAATCACGGTCAGAAATACGGTTATCCTCTAAAAAGGAAATCAAACGATTATTACTGGCACTTTCCTTCCTCTCTTGTAAAAAGCGCTCAAACTTCTGATCATAACCTTTCTCCACCATTCGATTATAAAACTTACCCATATCGGGGAAATAAAAGTACCCATCTTCATAGATAAATTCACGAGATGTGTACTTATCACCACTGCCAGTATGGATAGGAGCCATGGCTAGGAGGCTAAATTGAAAGGTTCTATACTCTGTTTTCATCTTTCTCCCTCCATCTTGAAAAATAATGGTTTAGCATAGCTTAATACTTCATGTGGGAAATCAAGAGGCCTTACATCCACGATCTGTCCTGTAAAGGTTTCAGAGAAAGTAGATCCAGAAGCAAACTTATATAAATCCTGCTTACGGTAATTTTCATTAGTTTCTGTACTAAAAGCAAAACCACTTGATTTACTTAGTAAATAGGAACCAGTTTCCATAGCATATTCAAATTCCTTTTCGACTGGTAGAGAAGTCGTCAAGGTCATGACAGGTCCTTGATGGGCCTTGGTGAGACGATTTTTGAAGCTATCTGGTAAATCTAATATAGTCAAATCAAATTGTCCATAACCACTAGAGCGTTTGCCCCCAATCCCCGTATACTGCAAGCTTGTCATGAGCTCATTTAAGAGTTCAGATTCGGTAGCAATCACATAGAGAGCAGACTTATCAGCAAATCGAACTGTAGAAACTTGATAAAGAGCCCCATCTACATGAGGTTGGTTTTTAGTGACGATGTTTGTTACTCCATGTTCTGCGTCTTCAAAAAGAGTCCCATTTACATAAGAATCAAATTTATCTAGAGGAATAAACTGAAGTTTCTTTGCCATTTTCGCTTGGCGTCGCACTTCTTTGACATCTGTCGTTAAATCTGCCTGATCAAACTTTGGAAATCCTATCGGCTTAGGTAAAAATGGTCCTGACTTATAAGGAAAGGCATCAGTCAAAACAAATTCATCTTGACCCGCTATTGACACGAATTCCTCCATTTTCCCCATTTTTTTTGCTTCTATAGCTAAGGCTGAAAACAATCGGTCCGCTGCAAAAGTCATTTTAGAACTATCCAGAGTTCCTGCTCCGAAGTGAGCAGTATGGAAGTTCATAATATACATCTTGTAGGTCATACTAGACCTCCGTAGTTAAAAGTTCATTCAATCTACTAACATCATAGTTTCCGAAAACTGTATTTGCTTTAAGATCCTCAAAAACAACTTTACCATATCCACGAGAGCCTGAACCACCTAAATAATCAAGTTCCAACAGTTTTAATCCATCAAGAATCACTTTGAAGTCTTCTTCTACTTGAGCTTGACTCTTGTCTGTCACCTCATAGATCAACTCAAATCCAAAGACACTGTCTCGGATGGCACGTTCAATTTGTCTCGGTTTAGCTTCAGCAGTGATACGGTCAATGGTATTTTCGAATTTTACTTCAGTATAAATCTTTGCGCCTAAGCTATCAAGTTTATCTTTATTAGATAAAAATGCATCACGAAAAATTAAACGACCTATTTTATCGCGCTTAGATGAGCTATTTCCAAATAGTCGACTTATAATTTCCCCATCTTCTCCTGGTTGCTTTGCTAGTCTAGAATTATATACTTTTGCTAGAAGGGTACGCATTTTCCCTTTGATACTTGAACCCGGGATAATGGGTAAGTTCGTAATTGGATCTTTAATCACAGGTGAGTCCATAGCCCCAATTGCTGCAAAGGCATCACTTGTTCCAATATGAAGTCCTGTCTCTAGACGAATTTGTCCTGTTACTTGAATTTTTGCAAATGTCATTAATCTTTTCCTCCATAAAATTTGAAATAAGCTACTAGTGCTTCCATATAGCGGCAAAAACGTTGCAGACTTTCCTTATTATTTACTTCCTTTAGTGCAGCTAGTATTTCAGCTTTTCTTACTAAGTCTTTCACAGAAGGTTCTCTTCCTGCTTGATAAACAAACTGCACTCTCAAATAAGCGATTTTATCAGCCAATTCCTTATACTCTCTAATCTTACTTTCATCAAAAAGATTACTAGTTAAATTTAGTAGATTTCGAATTTGTGTAGTTGTTAAAAGGAATGCATCAGGATTTCTAAAATTCCTAGTATTTCGATTCAATGATTTAATAACCTTTTCTGCCTTATCTACGTAATTATCATCTGTTAAAATTGCCATCTATGAATCCTTTCTAATCTCATAAATATATAGAAGTAAAGCTATCTCTGCTTCCTTACGTTCATTGTCGCTACCTGTATACCAAGAAAAGAATAAATCTTTAAACTTTCTAAACTCTTCTTTTTTGTCTTTAGGTGTCTGGTCTTCCAAACGAGTCAAATAATAGGCTAATCGAGCAATATTCATACGATCGTAGTTACGAAGGAGCTCAATCAGTCTGTATACAAAACTCTTTCCGCGCTCATCTTGAATATTAAAGTAGTAACGAATACTCTTAAGTTTTCCATTATAAACATTGTCAATGAATTGGTCGAACTTCAAGGTATAATTTTTTTCAAAAAGGGAAATACTATCCTTATCGTTATCCTTGGCTGCTCCTTCTAACTTACCAGTTTCTTCAGCCATGAGGCTAACCGGAGTTTTATCTGGAAAGAGGCCGATCCCTGCTGATAGGGTTAATTTGCCATTAGTCCACTTGATAAAGTTTTGTCGGAGACAAATGGTGAACTCAATAACATCCTGCCAGGAACCGATAGCAAATACATCATCTCCACCGGCATAAATGATCGATAGTTTTTTCTCTTTGGCAAACTGGTTGATATAGACCTTAAAGAAGAGACTCATACTTCTAGAGAAGGTCGCCGAGCGTGCCAGAGTATTATACTTGCCACTATCTTGATAAGAGAATCCAGCCATAAAGGCTGCTCCTAGGTCATCCACATCTAGTCGAACGACTGCCAGACGCTTGATACCTTGACCAGACTCCTGAGATAGTTTAGCATACTCGTAAATCTCATCATACTTGTAATCTCCGACAAAGACATGAGTTGCTTTTAGCATATCTGTGCTATAACTATTCTTGACATAAACACGGTCCCACTCTTCATTAGCGAGGTCGGCTTTGGAAATACCACTAATATAGGCTCCCGGACCTATCGGCAGACCTTTTTCTTTTGTGACAATATAGTAGTTTTCTTGTATCTCCTTAGCAAAGCGATACATTCCTGCACAGATATGGCAGACTTCTTGACCATTAGACTTGGTAAGCTTTTCGACTGAGTGGCAAATAGCACATTCTCTCTGGGAACTTTTTCCTCCTTGGTTGAGTTCAAGGAGAGTTTTGGCATCGTAACGAGAAATTTTCTTTTGAGAAATCATCCGACTAGTTGTTTGATAGACTTTTCGATAGTCGGCCAGTGTCGTTGTCATATCATTGGCAGAAAACGGACTCCAACCAAATGCTACGTATAAGCCTGTCTGGAAATGCTTGACCAAAAACTGATTGAATTCTGCTTCAAAGTTAGCCAAGGTTTCTCTAGTTTTTTCGGTGTTTGGAAGGATAAAGTAGGCGTGACCTCCACCAACGTAGAGAAGATTAGCCCTTGTCAGCTCTAACTTCTCCAGTAAGCTGTCAGCGATATGTTCCCCCATGAAATCTAGATACAAGGAACGTGCTTTTAGTTGCTTGGCTGCACCAGCCGTTGCGATATTGTAGATAAAGTCCTGAATACCTGAAAGGTCAAAACTTGCTAATAAAAAGGCCTTCTCGCTATAAAAATCCTCTAAATCCTGCCCCAGTACCTTCTCATAATCACGGCAATTCTGATCAGCTAAATATTCCTCTATGGCTAGGGCAAAGCCAGCTGTTAGACGACTGTAGGTTGCTAGAGAAAAATCCGATAATTCCTTAGTTCTTGTCGAAACAGGTACATAGGATAGAGTAGACTCAAGGAGATTCAAAAGGGCATCTATCTCAGATTGGCTAAAGTTCAATCTCTCAAACTCTTTTTCTAAGGTCTCTACTATCAAGTCATAAGCTGATTGGTCAGATAGCTCACTCGATCCCTTAGCATAGTTTGGTTCCCCGTCAAGCCCTAAAGGTCTTGCATCTAGATAACGCTGACTAGGGGTATCTGAAAATACATTGAAGATATCCGATTGTTTGCTTAGGAAATCTTCTTTACCTTGATGAGTGTCTGCTGCTCTTTTTAAGCCTGAAGCAATCTTTGCAGCAACTGACGTGATATAGACCAAACTATCAGGAGCTAAGACCGTCGGCAAATCACTAGAAGTCGCCTTGGCTATCTGCTGGGCTATTTTTTCATTATCCGAAAAGCGTCTAAACCATTCGGACCCAATGGTACCCAGGTCTTTCTCATCATACCTGGAACCTTGAATCACCTTGCCGATAGCGTGCAAAAGCGATCCATAAACTAAATCAATCTTTTCTTTCTTCAAGTTCTAAACCTCCCATCCCTAAGCTAGTTTTCATACCGAGACCTGAGTACTCTCCAAATTTCAGAAGCATATTAGCGTATGCTTTCAAGGTATTTGGACCTGTAATCTTAAAGGTCAGTCTCCCCCTGAAACCAGGAATTTTTTTGCCATGAACTTTAAAATAACTGGATTCCAATCGATAGCTGGTAATCCTACTATGCTTGACCAAGTAGTTCAGGGTTTCCTCTTCAATGTCCTGACGATTCTCGACCAGACGTGCATACTTCATCATCAAACTCTGAAAGATGAGATGCATGGTCGGAAAGAGCACGTACTCTCCCTGGGAGCGAAATCCTGTTGGAGTTTGAAAATGAATGGTGCAGAGTGACCGATCTTGGTTTTCATTAAAAAACTCAAAGAGTTGTTCCGAACTGAGATCTTGCATGGACAAAGACTCTACCATGAGAGTCGGTAAGTCATGAAGCTCTAATTTCTTGAGCTCCAATAGAACAGGCAAAATCTGCTTGACAGCCTCATCCGTCAGAAGATGAAGGGACCATAGGGTCTTGTCCTTTTGATGGATGATTTTTAGTGAATAGGGGTTGGTCTCCTGCTCATGTAGCCAAGTCACATAGTCTGGTTCCAAGTTTTCCATAAGAAAACCTTGGAATTTTGTCGATAGGTCGCTCGGTGATTGGTCAATCCTCTTAAATGATAGAACGATGCGTTTCATATGCCTCCTTTATTGATACAATTGCGCTTTTGGTTTCTCATGAGCGCTTTTTTCATTTACTTTTGGAATCCTTTGCCCTTATGAAACTGTCCCCTCGCGAGGTAGATAGGTAGCTATACTTGTAGCGAAGGTAACAACTCATACTCCTGAACCACCAAGGTTTCCGGCCCCTCGCGAGGTAGATAGGTTCTTATACAATTATGTCAATCGATAAAATCACCATGGAGCGTATGTTTCCGGCCCCTCGCGAGGTAGATAGATATCTATACGATGGAAACGCTGATTTTGAATACTTCCCATCTATGTTTCCGGCCACTCCCGAGGTAGATAGGGGGATATACGATCTAGACACATCAGTATTGCACATACAATCAGTTTCCGGCCCCTCGCGAGGTTGATAGGTTCTTATACAAAAACGCACTAGATACGGCTCATCTTGCAGTTAAGTTTCCGGCCCCTAGCGAGGTAGATAGGTAGCTATACAGTAAAATTTGAAAACCATCTGAATCCTTATAAGTTTCCGGCCCCTCGCGAGGTTGATAGGTTCTTATACAGTTGGGGCTTATATCATAGATGTTAAAGTCAAAAAGTTTCCGGCCCCTCGCGAGGTTGATAGGGTCTTATACCTCACTGCATTCAAGCAGGTCATGTGCAGACGGTTTAGAGTGTTTCCGGCCCCTAGCGAGGTAGATAGGGAGCTATACCGAACGATATTCGACCGAAGCAGGTACAGGCTGAAGGTTTCCGGCCCCTCTCGAGGTAGTGAGGTAGCTATACAGGAAGTTTAAAATGGTTAATTTATTAAAAGGAAGGTTTCCGCCCCCTCTCGAGGTAGATAGGTAGCTATACATGGATTACGTTGTTTCAGCGAATGAAATCAAACCAGTTTCCGGCCCCTTTCGAGGTAGATAGGGAGCTATACAAACTAATGAAGTACATTCAATGTAAGGTCTTCAAGTTTCCGACCCCTCGCGAGGTAGATAGGTATCTATACGAAAGAAGGTAATTTTTATGGAAATTTTTTACGAAGTGTTTCAGGCCCCTCGCGAGGTGCGTAGGATGTTCTTTATGGTTTAGATGTGAGTATTTGTGCGAAACCTGAATTGTTTCCGGCCCCTCGCGAGGTTGATAGATTCTTATACGAAACTTATCAAAACATATAAAGCTGTCATCAATTAGCTTTCGGCCCCTCTCGAGGTAGATAGGTAGCTATACAAAATAAGTAATGAAGGAGGAAATACACATGTTCCAGTTCCGGCCTCTCTAGAGGTAGATGGATAGGGAGCTATACGGACTAAAACGACATGGAGCTATACAGATAAAACATCGTTTCCGGCCCCTCGCGAGGTAGATAGGTATCTATACAAAATTACCAGAAACCGGTGAAAAAGATTCAGTGTTTCCGGCCCCTCGCGAGGTAGATAGATATCTATACGGCTAGCTTATGCTAAGTTTTATGACTTCACCGTGTTTCCGGCCCCTCGCGAGGTAGATAGGTATCTATACTTTGAAAGTTTAGTACATTTATTTGGAGGTAACCAACAGTTTCCGTCCCCTCTCGAGGTAGATAGGTTTCTATACCTGAATCTGCAGTTAAGCAGATTAATGATGCGTGGAAAGGGTTTCCGGCCCCTCCCGAGATAGATAGGTATCTATACGTTTTCTGGCGTGATCGATGTAGTTTTTAAATAAAGTTTCCGGCCCCTCTCGAGGTAGATAGGGAGCTATACATTCGCATGAAAGAGGCTGAAGCTCGTGAAAAACAGTTGCCGGCCCCTTGCGAGGTAGGAGGTAGATAGGTAGCTATACAAATATTCGCGAAAATGATCCAAGAACACATGTTTTGAGTTTCCGTCCCCTCTCGAGGTAGATAGGTAGCTATACAAGTAGCTCGGCTAACTTTGCGGGCAATAGCTCGTTTCCGTCCCCTCTCGAGGTAGATAGGTATCTATACACAGATAGTGTTACAATTTATAGACCGTAGCTCTTCTCGTTTCCGGCCCCTCTCGAGGTAGATAGGTATCTATACCCCATATCTTGTATGTAAACCTATAACAAGCAATAGATATAACCTATTGGAAACTACTATTAGTATACCATATTTTGTAAGAGTTTTCATCTCAAAAGAACAAACAATCCTCCTTTTCTATCTCGACTTCATCTGTATTTAAGCGCAAGGTTTCTTCTCGATTTCCAAGGTAAACAATGATATTGTCTAACTGGTCAGCATCATAGAATGCTTGCAACTCACTCAGCAAGCTACGATAGTTGGACTTTTCTAGATCAACCTCAAAGCAAGAGCGTTGGACTCGGATACCAAATCCCTCTAGTAACTTTGCGAGTTTCAGACGTCTCTTATTACTGACAATATCATAAATAATGATACAAAAGAAACTTTTTTTCTTAACATATTCCTTCTCCTCAGAAGATAGATTAAAGTAAAGTCCCATGATTATTCTCCTGTATAGCCCGTAACATAAAGTTCGGGTTTTAGACTTTCAAAAGCTCGAATCAATCCTTTAATCTGCAGATCTGCCATATATAGAAAAGTATAACGTTTTTTATCTACTTCAACGTACTGATGGATTTCTAACATCCGTTCCCTCATTGCACAGATAAAAACCTTTCTCCCTTCATCTCGCAATAAATAGCCACCCTCTTCATTCTTTTCAAAATGCTCAACTGTTAATTTACCACTAAAGATTAAGTCTAAAATAGTATTATCAACGATGATTGGACGCCACTCCTCCATGAGGTCACTCGCTAAACTTGCATGGTGTTGGTTGCTCTGATGCATAACTCCAAAACCATAACTCAAACCATTTTTTCTTATCAGGCCTAGAAAGCAAGAATAGAGCAAAGAGTAACCAAAATTTAGTAGACTATTAAAACAATCCTCGGCAGGCCTACGACTTCGCCCATAAAAACGAAACTCATCCGGTACTAGCAAGCCCAAATAGTAAAAATAAGACTTTGCAATTCTGCCTTCATACCCCATCACTTCTGGAATTGACCTAGCTTCAGATATCTTTTCTATACTTTCCTCAAAGCGTGAAAAATCTTCATGTGTTAAAATTCCATCTTGATTATAATTTTTAAGTAAGGATAGCTGGTGATTTACCTTGGCGGAAGCTATTTTTTTGGATATAGAGAGACAAAAATCCTTATCAAAACAAGCTTTCGTCTGAATAATTTGCTTCTCAAAATCTTCTTGTCGATAGGAATCCAAGCAAGCCAAAAATTTACCTTCACTAGAAAAATAATAAACATTGATTTGCTTCTTTGCTAAGGACTTTAGTAATTGAGTGGTTAACTGAGCGTTCGCAAATACTATGACATTCTCAACTAAGTGGATTGAGATTTCTTTAACAATCTCGCGTTGACCATTCTTTATGATAATCATCTGATTACAGAGACTTAAAAAATGGTCAGACTTTTGAACAAATAGATCACTCATCTCATATACACCTCCTAAATGTATAAAGGATATTATTTTATCACTAAAATTAAATTTGTCAACAATTTATACAAGATTTTATAAAAAAACGAACCAGCTTGACTGATTCGTTTTTATTTTATATCCTCCTACTTCCGATACATCTTAAATTGTAGGAAGAGGTCGCTATATTTTCCTGTCCATTTATGGTCAAATTTCTCATAAACTTCTAGATGTTTCATGGTTTCAGCATCAGGATAAAAGGACTTGTCCTCTTTTGTCTCCTCAGGGAGCATTTCCTTAGCAGCATTGTTTGGTGTTGAATAACCAACATACTCTGCATTTTTGAGAGCATTGTCAGGTTTCAACATAAAGTTGATAAAGGCGTAGGCTGCGTCTTGGTTTTTGACTGTTTTAGGAATGACCATATTGTCAAACCAGAGGTTACTTGCTTCTGTCGGTACCACATAGCGGAGATTTTCATTTTTCTCAAGCATCTGGCTGGCTTCTCCTGAGAAGGTCACACCGATGGCAGCGTTATTCTGAATCATGTAGCCCTTCATCTCATCCGCAACAATAGCCTTGATATTCGGTGTTAGCTTATAGAGCTTATCTACCGTTTCCTCCAACTGCTGTGGATCTTTTGAGTTGAGGCTATAGCCTAATGAGTTAAGACCTAAACCAAGCACTTCACGCGCCCCATCAAAAAGCATAATAGAGTTTTTATACTCTGGCTTCCAAAGGTCGTCCCAATGTTCAGGCGCTTCTTCCACCATAGTTTCATTGTAGACAATTCCCAAGGTCCCCCAGAAGTATGGGATAGAGTACTGGTTGTTGGGATCAAAGGACTGGTTGAGAAACTCAGAACCGATATTCTCAATGCCCTCAATCTTGCTATAATCTAGCGGAACCAAGAGGTCTTCGTCCTTCATCTTGTTAATCATGTACTCACTTGGGATGGCAATATCATAGGTTGTTCCACCCTGCTTGATTTTCGTGTACATGGCTTCGTTAGAGTCAAAGGTCTCGTACTGGACTTGAATTCCTGTTTCTTCTGTAAATTTCTCCAGAAGTTCAGGATCGATATAGTCTCCCCAGTTGTAGATGACCAATTTTTGACTATCACGGCTATTGATTTTACTATCAAGATGATAGGAAATTCCCCACAAGACAAGGATAATGGCTAGAATTCCTGCTAAAAATGAATAGAGTCGTTTCATGCTTGCTCCTCCTTCTCACGTGAGATAAAGTAATATCCAACCACTAGGATAATACTAAAGAGAAAGACAAGGGCAGACAGGGCATTGATTTCTAGCGAAATCCCTTTACGAGCACGAGAGTAAATCTCGACTGAGAGGGTTGAAAAGCCATTTCCCGTTACAAAGAAGGTCACGGCAAAGTCATCTAGCGAATAGGTGAAGGCCATGAAGTAACCTGCAATGATAGACGGTGTCAGGTAAGGAAGCATGATTTCCTTAAACATCTGAAATTGACTGGCACCAAGGTCATAGGCCGCATGAATCATGTCACCGTTCATTTCCTTGAGTCGAGGCAAGACCATCAAGACCACGATAGGAATGGAGAAGGCCACGTGACTAGAGAGAACAGTCAAAAAGCCAAGTGAAAACTTGAGTTGGGTAAAGAGAATCAAGAAGCTGGCACCAATCATAACGTCAGGCGCAACCATGAGGATATTATTGAGTGATAGAAAGGCTTCTTGGTATTTCTTACGAGACTGATAGATGTAAATGGCACCAAAAGTCCCAATAACAGTCGCAATCAAGGCTGATAGGAAGGCTAGTAAAAAGGTTTGAACCAAGATCAGCATGAGTCTTCCATCGCCAAACATGGTTTCAAAGTGAGACAAACTAAAGCCAATAAAGCTATTCATATCATCCCCAGCATTGAAGGCATAACCAATCAAGTAAAAGATTGGCAGATAGAGGACGATAAAGACAAACGCTAGGTAAAGATTTGATAATTTTTTCATCGTTCTCTCCTTTCCTTAGTCACCCACATAGTGATAAACATGGTCAGGATAAGAACAACACCGATAGTTGAACCCATACCGTAATTATCGTTTGTCAGGAAGTTCTGCTCGATGGCAGTCCCCAAGGTAATCACTCGGTTCCCCCCAATCAAACGTGTCAGCATGAAGAGACTTAAACTCGGGATAAAGACAGATTGGACACCACTTCGCACTCCATTCATAGACAGAGGGAAGATGACATGACGGAAAGTCTCCCACTTGGTTGCACCGAGGTCATAGCTCGCATTGATAAGGTTATTATCCATATCATCCAAAACGTTGAAGATAGGCAAAATCATAAATGGAAGCTCGATATAGCTTGCAACAAAGATAAATGAGAAATCTGTAAATAGTAACTGCTGCGAACCGATTCCGATAAATTCGAGGAATTGGTTGATAGAGCCATTTTGCCCAAAAATCCCGATAAAAGCATAGGCTTTAAGGAGTAGGTTAATCCATGTTGGCAAGATGATCAGCATGAGCCAGAGTTGACGGTGTTTGAGACGAGTCAAAAAGAGGGCTGTTGGATAGCTGATAAGAAGCGTCACTAGAGTTACAATCCCAGCATAGAGAACTGAGTTAAAACTCATTTTGAGATAGGTTAAATTTTGTGACGCAAAATAGGATTTATAGTTTTCTAAACTGAACTGGCCTTCGATGTTGAAAAAGGATTGCCCGAATATCAAGACCAAGGGTGCCAATACAAAGAGTGCAATCCAAAGCATGTAGGGCACTACAAAGAGTTTAGAGGTTGTTTTCTTCATCTCTTTCCTCCTCGATAGCGTTGATCAAACCTGCTTCTTGCTCTTCGATTTCTACATATTCTTCGATACGAGCATCGAATTCTTCTTCTGTTTCATTAAGACGCATGATGTGGATATCTTCTGGTTCAAAGTCCAGACCGATTTCCTCACCAACAATGGCCTTACGTGTTGAGTGAATCATCCATTCATTGCCAAGTTCATCATAGGCGATAATCTCATAGTGAACTCCACGGAAGAGCTGCGTATCGACCTTCACTTGAAGTTTTCCTTCTTCTGGAAGAGTAATACGCAAGTCCTCTGGACGAATGACGACTTCGACTGGTTCATTTGGCTTCATACCACCATCGACCGCTTCAAAGCGTTTGCCGTTAAACTCGACCAAGTAGTCCTCAATCATGGTTCCTGGCAAGATGTTTGATTCACCGATAAAGGTTGCAACAAAGTGGTTGATGGGCTCGTCGTAGATGTCCACTGGTGTACCTGACTGAACAATTTCACCATCATTCATGACAAAAATCCAGTCACTCATAGCCAAGGCTTCTTCCTGATCATGGGTAACAAAGACAAAGGTGATGCCCAAGCGTTGTTGCAGTTCACGTAGTTCGTACTGCATGTCTGTCCGCAACTTCAAGTCAAGCGCTGACAAGGGCTCATCCAAGAGTACCACACGAGGTTGATTGATAATGGCACGCGCAATAGCTACACGCTGGCGTTGTCCTCCAGATAGTCTACGGATGGAACGTTTTTCATAACCTTCAAGCTGTACCATCTTGAGAACTTCTAAGACACGTTTTTCGATTTCTTTTTTATCGACCTTGCGTAATCGCAATGGAAAGGCAACATTTTCAAAGACATTCATGTGTGGGAATAAAGCGTAAGATTGGAAGACCGTGTGAACATCTCGTTTATTGGTCGGGATATCATTGATTCGCACGCCATCCAACAAAATATCTCCCGTCGTTGCATCAAGCAAACCTGCGATGATATTTAGAATGGTTGATTTACCCGAACCAGAAGCTCCTAGCAGTGTATAAAATTTTCCTTCTTCCAACTCAAAGTTAATATCCTTGAGAACCTTAGTGTCACTATCTTCAAAAACTTTAGAAACGTTTCTGAATTCGATAATTGGTTTTTTCAATTCCTATAAATCCTTCTTCTTCGTAAATTAACAGATTGAGACCTTGTTAGAATGCTAGACACAAGTGTAGGAAATAAAATGACCTAAACCTCATCTAGCGTTAAAAATCCCAATCTTTGCATAATATGTAAAAATAATGTTATTCGTGTTCACCCAAGATACGAACCTCTCGCTCAAGGGTAACACCAGAATGTTCTTTAACTTTTTCAATGACAGACTCGATTAATTCCTCATAGTCCTTGGCAGTTCCATCAGCTACATTTATCATAAAACCTGCATGTTTTTCTGAGACTTCAATACCACCGATACGGTAGCCCTTCAAACCAGCTTCTGAAATCAATTGTCCTGCAAAATGCCCGACTGGACGTTTAAAGACAGAGCCACATGAAGGGTATTCCAAAGGTTGTTTGAGTTCCCGAAGGTGGGTCAAGCGATCCATTTCTTGTTTGATGGTCTCATAATTCCCAGGAGAAAGTGCGAATTTAGCTGATAAGACGACTGCTCCAGAATCTTGAATGGCTGAATGACGATAACCAAAGGCTAAATCCTTAGCAGATAAGGTTTCAATTTCCCCATCCTTGGTCAACACTTTGCAAGACTGCAAAATATTGGAAATCTCACCACCATAGGCACCAGCGTTCATAAAAACAGCACCACCGACGCTTCCTGGAATTCCACACGCAAACTCAAATCCAGTCAAACTATGGCGAAGAGCAATGCGAGTTGTTTCAATCAAGTTAGCTCCTGCTTCTGCTTCAATCGTATAACCATCAACCGAAACATTGTTGAGCTTGTCACACATAATGACAAAGCCACGAACTCCGCCTTCACGAACAATAATATTACTAGCATTTCCAAGAACCATCCATGGGATGTTTTCTTGATTAGCAAACTTAACCACACGAGCCATCTCGTAGTGATTTCGAGGAAAAACTAAGTAATCTGACTTTCCTCCGACTTTTGTATAGGTATAAGTTTTCAATGGCTCATCGAAACGAATATCAATTCCATCTAAGGTTTCTTTTAATTTATCTAGTACTATCATATCTCTCATCCTTTTATAAAATCCATTCTATTATACCATTTTTAGCGATTTTTTTCGATGATTTGAGAAGCTTTTTTATTCACTCAAGTAAAAAAAGAGGTTAGACCTCTTTTGCATGATTATTTTTTATATAAGATAGCTTTTGTAAAGTATACCAATAGAACAACTTCTACTGCTAATAATCCTTCGACAAGAAGAGGATTTGAAATCCAACCAACCTGAGATAGACTTGGTGCCAGATCAAAGAAGGCGTGCAAACCATAAGCAGTTACCAGATAAATCCAATTCTTTTGACGAACTCCTTGATATACCCAGAAAGAGAGACCGATTTGCATAACCAGAGCCAGCACACGCTCAACACCGAGTAAATAAACCTGCCATCCAGATAGAGATTGAACTGTTTCAAGAGTATTTGTTGGAAGGAGATTGGCCAAATCTGGATTTGAAGACTCTAATAACGAGAAGAGGATCAAAAGACTAATCAAGCTTCCCATTCCGAGGTAGAGTAATTCCAAGCCACCATGACCAAGTCCATAGGCGAGGGCATCCGAATCTTCCAAAGCTCTCTTCTTCTCTAACCATTTAAAGAAGACAAGTCGAGCCGTTTCTTCAAAGAGAGCTGCCATAGTGATTCCATAAAGGACGTATAGAAAAGGATGCTCCTGCATGAGCGAAATAGTCCCATCTTTTTGTGGATGAAGAACGATAAGGTGAACAATTTTCTCCAGTACTTGAGATGAGACAAAAAACGCAACTGCCCCAAGGCCTAAAACTGAAAGGTTAATCTTGTACTTCTTTTTTGAAAACCAAATGGCAACAATGAGAAATACAAATAAAGCTAGCATTGTGATTATGACATGAATTTTCATACTTGTCTCCTTTTATTCTGCCTGATCGATATCTTTTTTCATCTCTTCAACGTTAAACTTAGCAAAGAGATACCGACGATCCTGAACAGGAAAACGTTGATCCAGTTGATCAACAGCTCCTAGTTCAACAATCCCCTCCTTGATGACAAAGTCCATAACGTGACCACCAAAGGTGAGGTCATCAGAGATGAAGTGTAAATGATAACCTGCAACGCTGACACCATGGAAAATCTCTGGGGTCCAAAAGCCGACGATAGTTCCTGAAACATTTTCACGACTGTACTCTGGCTGATGCGTTGCTACTTCTGCAAACTTAGTTTCAGAGGTTGACTTAGGAATCATGCGCACATGCATGTGTTTAAAATCACCATGAATCTTGATGGAACGAAAGAGGTTTTCCCCATCATAGTAGGACTCAATTCTCTTTTCTAACTCCTGATCGGTCATTTCAAAACGCTGGCGGAAAATAACCTCTGCCTGGTGGGGTACAACTGCTGCATAGGGAATAAGTGCGTCTGGCGACACTTCCACGATTTCAGGCTTCTCACCTGAACCCTTAGCTTGATAGGCTTTACCATCTAAGACAATCAATTCTCCATCAATAGAGTCCAAGGTTCCTAGTCCTAAATCTCCATGTTCAAGCAACTCACCAACGGTCATTGTACCGCCGTAAAGTCCTGCCATCAAAGCTCCCAAGGTATTGTATTGGAATAATTTAACTGGTTCTTGCACCTTTATCATCTCACTCTTCTTTGAAAATTTTACTTTCTAAGTATATCATATTTCTTCTAAGAATTGAACGTTGGAAAGCTATTTAACATTGCCAAACGTCTTAAAAAAAGGTACAATGTAACAAAATCAAGAGAGGTCTGGTATGCACAAAAAAAGTAAGTATGAACAGGTTGTTGCCTATCTAAAAGAAGGGATTGAATCTGGAACTTTTCCTACAGGAAGTCGCCTGCCCTCCATTCGGAACATTAGCCAAGATTTCCACTGTAGCAAAGACACCGTCCAAAGAGCTCTCTTAGAACTTCGATATGCAAAATATATCTATTCTAAACCACAAAGTGGCTATTATGTCTTAGAGCAACAAAGTAGTCATGATGATCTAGAAATTTTAGTTAATGATGATCACTTGGGTACCTATGATGACTTTCGTCTCTGTGTCAATGAAACCCTAATTGGGCGAGAAAATTATCTCTACAATTACTATGAACACCAAGAAGGCTTAGAAGAATTACGTCAGTCCGTTCAGAAACTACTTTTTGAGCAATCTATCTACAGCAAGCCAGACCAATTGGTTCTAACCTCTGGAACTCAGCAGGCTCTCTTTATTCTTTCTCAGATAGACTTTCCGAGTCGAACGCAGGAAAGTCTGGTTGAGCAACCTACCTATCATCGAATGAACCAGCTTCTGCTGGCTCAGAGGCTTCCTTATCAAACCATTGAACGACGGATTGATGGGATTGACCTAAACGAACTTGAGGAACACTTTAAAACTGGAAAGATTAAGTTTTTCTATACCATTCCACGCTTTCACTATCCTCTAGGACATTCCTATTCGGAACAAGAAAAACGAGCCATTCTAGATTTGGCTGCCAAGTATCAGATTTACATCGTAGAAGATGACTATTTGGGGGATCTCGATCCCAAAATGGGGCAGACCTTCCACTATCTAGACCAAAATGATCTGGTCATCTATATCAAATCCTTTTCTACCAGTCTTTTCCCTGCTCTTCGGATTACTGCCCTCATACTTCCAAATGCCATCAAAGAAGCCTTTGTGTCCTATAAAAATATCCTTGACTATGATAACAACCTCATTATGCAAAAGGCCTTATCCCTCTACATTGATAGTCAATTATTCGAAAAAAATAGACTAGCTAGACTAGTCCTCCAAGAAAAGAAGCAAGCTCAGATTCAAAAACTTTTAAAAAGCAATCCTATCAATCTCCCAACCTATCCACTCCACGATGGACTCTTACTTGATTTGAGACAGTATCCTAAAATTGCTAGTCTCAAACACAGTTCTCTAGGTCTTGACTTTTTCGAGACCTCCTACTTGTCTACTTGTCCCTATCACTTTGCCAAAGTGCCTCTTGAAAAGATAGAAACCACACTAGATTACTTAAAAACAGAGCTGGACTAAGATCCAACTCTGTTTTCTTATTGTTCTACTTCTGTTAGCTTAGCAGCTTTTTCAAGATAAGATTGATAAGTTCCCTCATCCTTGAGTTTTTGAATAACCTTATCAACCACTTCCTTCAAATCTGAGTTACCTTTTTTGATAGCTACAGCATTAGCTTCACCTTCTGTCATAGTCAAGCTGACTGTTGCCACAGCCAAATCAGAGTTCTTACCAGCATAGCTTAAAGCGACAGGTTCATCCATGTGAACTGCATCAACTTTGGCTGATTGAAGCTCATTAACTGCTTCTCCCATGTTGGTCAATGAAGTCAACTGTGCTTTTGGAAGTTGCTCTTTAACCATTGATTCAGGTACAGTTCCTTTTTGAGCAGCAATATTAGCACTTGCTAGAGAATCCAAATCCTTGTATTTTTCAAGGTCGGACTTTCTGATTAGGAAGCTAATTTTGTTTTCATAGTAAGGAATTGAGAAATCAAAGACTTCTTTTCTTTCTTCAGTTGCACTGATTCCCGCAATAGCCAAATCTGCTTTTCCTGTTTGAAGACTGGTCAAGACATTATCAAAACTCATACTTGAAATTTCTAATTTTACTCCAAGTTCATCAGCGATTGCTTGTGCCATATCAATATCAGCACCGACAACTTGATTTTTCCCATCTACAAGTGCTTGAAACTCAAATGGCGCATAGTCAGGACTAGTTGCGACAACTAATTTTCCTTTTTGCTTGATGGCCTCCACTGCTGACTGTGAGCTTGAGTCAGATGACTGACAGGCTACTAAAAAGAAACTTGCCAAAAAACTAAAGATAACTAAAAACCACTTCTTATTCATAAATAAACAACCTCTCTCGTATTTTTGTATAATTATAACTTATTTGAAAATACTTGTCAAGATTTTCTTGCATTTTCATAAAATATAATTATAAAAAATTGAAATTCAGTGATTAGTTTATCTATCTATTGGGAACTTATTTTCAAAAAAATCATTTATCATATCTTGATGTTGCTGGTTTACAATTGTGATATTTTGTATGTCTCTACGATCAAAGAAACCTAATTCTAAAGTTTCTTCATTTGCAAAAAAATTTGTAGAGATAGAAGTTTCAGATGAAACTAAATACAAAATTGTAAGAACTTGAGCCTCATTACCATTTGGATAACTATCTGAATATTTTGTATAAACATTTAATAGTCTTTTCACTGTTACTTTCAGTCCAGTTTCTTCATAAAACTCTCGCACTAATGCTTCTACAGCCGATTCACCTAATTCAATAGCACCACCTGGTAAACCCCAAGTTCCTTTGTCTGCTCGTTTTTGTAATAATATTTTTCCTGATTGACTTAAAATTCCACAAGTAAAATTTAAAATAATTTTATCTTTTCCAACTTTTTTTCTTATATTTTGTATGTAGTTCATTTTTCACCTCTGACCAAGTAATACTCTTCGAAAATCTCTTCAAACCACGTCAGCTTCGCTTTGCCGTATATGTGTTACTGACTTCGTCAGTTCTATCCACAACCTCAAAACGGTGTTTTGACCAACCAGCAGCTCGCTTCCTAGTTTGCTCTTTGATTTTCATTGAGTATAAATCATCTATACAATGAAAGCTTACTCTAGTAAAAAGTAAGCTTTCACAATAATTTTAGCATTTGAATACTTTATAATTCTACAATCTTACCTGTTTCAAAGTAAACTACCCATTCACAGATATTTTTGGCATAGTCACCAATTCGCTCCAAGTAAGAGATAACTTGGAAGTAATCACGACCTGTGACGATGGCTTCTGGGTTCTTTTTAATTTCTTCAGTTGCAAGATCACGGATATCTTCAAAATAGTGGTTAATTTTTTCATCCATGGTTGCAACTTCATAGGCCTTCTCAACAGAAGCGTTGAGGTAGAGGTCAAGTGTCGTTTCGACAAAATTCTTGACATCGCGTCCCATCTTCTTAATTTCTTCTTCGACGGCAGGGATACGCTCCTCTCCCTTCATACGAATGGTTGCCTCAGCGATTGATACGGCGTGGTCTCCCATCCGTTCCAAATCCGAAACAGCTTTTAGGACTGTTAAGACAGTGCGTAAGTCTTGTGAAACTGGTTGCTGAAGGGCAATGATTTCAAATGATTTCTTTTCCAGCTTAATTTCATATTCATTCACTTCTGCGTCTTTGTCAATAACTTCTTTTGCCAAATCACGGTCATGGGTAACAAAGGCACGGACTGTACGATTGATCTGTGAAAGAACCTCCTGTCCCATGGCGTAGAATTGGTTATGCAATTTCTCTAAATCTTCTTCAAATTGAGATCGTAACATCTTTTTCTCCTTATCCAAATTTACCTGAAATGTAATCTTCTGTTTCCTTATGTTGTGGATAGAGGAACATTTCCTTGGTATCGTTAAATTCAATCAAATCTCCATTAAGGAAAAAGCCTGTTTTATCAGAGATTCGAGATGCTTGCTGCATAGAGCGAGTTACTAGAAGCATGGTGTACTTGTCTTTTAGCCCATACAAGGTTTCCTCAATCTTACCCGCAGAGATAGGGTCCAAGGCAGATGTAGGTTCATCCAAAAGAATAATCTTTGGACTAGTCGCCAATACACGAGCTACACAGACACGTTGTTGTTGTCCACCTGATAGACCAATAGCTGAATCATGCAAGCGATCCTTGACCTCATCCCAGATTGATGCACGCTGTAAAGCTTTCTCCACAGCTTCGTCCAAGACTTGCTTGTCTTTCTCTCCATTAATTCTTAGTCCATAAACAACATTTTCGTAGATAGACATTGGGAATGGATTGGGTTGTTGGAAAACCATTCCGATTTCCTTACGTAATTCAACCGTGTCGGTACGCGGACTATAGATATTGTGCCCATTATAAACCACTGATCCAGTTGTCGTCACTTCAGGATTAAGGTCACCCATTCGATTAATAGCCTTTAGAAGTGTTGATTTCCCTGATCCTGATGGTCCGATAAGAGCTGTGATTTCCTTGGGTTGGAAAGATAAGGAAACACTATTCAAGGCCTTCTTTTTGTTGTAATAAACAGACAGGTCTTTAACCTGCAAAATCGGTTCTGTCATACTGTTTCCTTTCTAACCAAAGTGTCCAGTTACATAGTCATTAGTTGACTGTAGTTTGGCATTTTGGAAAATATTAGACGTCTTATCATACTCGATCAAGTCACCCAAGTAGAAAAAACCTGTATAATCACTAGCACGCGCAGCCTGTTGCATACTGTGGGTCACGATGATGATGGTAAAGTCCTTCTTCAACTCAAGCATAGTTTCCTCGAGCTGGGCTGTCGCAATCGGATCCAAGGCTGATGCCGGCTCATCCATTAAGAGGATGTCTGGTTTTACAGAAATAGCACGAGCGATACAGAGACGTTGCTGCTGACCACCTGAAAGCGTCAAGGCTGACTTATGAAGGTCGTCTTTAACCTGATCCCAGAGGGCAGCCTGGCGAAGTGAGGTTTCTACAATTTCATCAAGGACCTTCTTGTCCTTAACTCCTGCACGTTCATGTGCAAAGGTGATGTTGCGGTAGATTGATTTAGCAAATGGGTTTGGACGTTGAAAAACCATTCCGATATGTTTACGCATTTCATAAACATTGATTTCAGGACGGTTAACATCAATTCCTTGATAGAGAATTTGTCCTGTAACCTTGGCAATATCAATGGTATCATTCATACGATTGAGACTGCGTAGGTAGGTTGATTTCCCAGAACCTGACGGTCCGATCAAGGCTGTAATTTTATTTTTTTCGAATTGCATATCCACGCCCTTAATGGATTCATTCTTACCGTAGTAAACATGTAAATCCTTAGTAGAGAGGGCCACTTTTTCTTCTGGAAAAGTAATGATATGCCTTTCATCCCAATTATATTTTGACATGGCTTCTCCTTTAGGCTGCGGTTAATTTCTTGTGTAGATAGCTTCCGAGTTTACGTGCTCCAAAGTTAAAGATCAAGATAAAGATTAGGAGCACCGCAGCAGAACCTGCTGAAACAAGTGTTCCATCAGGAATAGTTCCTTCACTATTGACTTTCCAGATATGGACAGCCAAGGTTTCTGCTTGACGGAAGATTGAAATTGGACTAGATACACTTAGAACGTTCCAGTTAGACCAGTCAAGTGCTGGTGCAGATTGACCTGCTGTGTAGATAAGGGCTGCAGCTTCCCCAAAGATACGACCTGATGCAAGCACGATCCCCGTTACAATTCCAGGAAGAGCTTCAGGGATAACGACATGCAGAACTGTTTCCCAACGAGAAAGTCCAAGCGCCAAACCAGCCTCACGTTGCGTGTGGTGGACGTGTTTCAAACTGTCCTCAACATTACGAGTCATCTGAGGCAGGTTAAAAACTGTCAAGGCCAAG
Organism: Streptococcus infantis; assembly: GCF_047463615.1. GTDB lineage: Bacteria > Bacillota > Bacilli > Lactobacillales > Streptococcaceae > Streptococcus > Streptococcus infantis_X. The sequence goes on from NZ_JASHDO010000007.1 coordinate 82,708, forward strand.
GCACCTGAAATGATTGAAAATCCATACTCAAACTGGACTACAAAGATCAAGTAACCAAAGAGACCTACAACCACAGATGGCAGTGAAGACAAGATTTCAATACAGGTTCTGACAAAATTGGTCACAGGACCTTTTTTGGCGTATTCAGCTAGGAAAATCCCAGCTCCCATAGATAAGGGCACAGAGATAATCAAGGTAATGACCAGAAGGAAGAAGGAATTATAGAGCTGAATTCCGATCCCTCCACCTGCTTGATAAGAGGATGATTTTCCTGTCAAGAAAGACCAAGAAACATGAGGCAAGCCTCGAACCAAAATATAAAGAATCAAGGAAGCTAGAATGGTCACAATGATTCCTGCGATGGTGTAGAGGACAGCTGTTGCAAGTTTATCTAATTTCTTAGCGTGCATAGTTTTTCTTTCCTCTTTCTTTCGTAATCAGTTTAATGACACTGTTAAAGGCCAAGCTCATCAAAAGCAATACTAAGGCCAGTGACCAAAGAACATTATTATCAACAGTTCCCATAACGGTATTACCGATTCCCATGGTCAATACAGATGTCAGAGTCGCTGCTGGTGTCGTCAATGATGTTGGAACAACTGCTGAGTTACCAACAACCATCTGAATAGCCAGGGCTTCACCAAAGGCACGCGCCATCCCAAAGACCACTGCAGTGAAAATACCTGAACGTGCTGCTTTCAAGGTCACACGCCAGATGGTTTGCCAACGAGTGGCTCCCATAGCTAAACTAGCTTCACGGTAGTGTCGAGGAACAGCACGTAGGCTATCTGTTGTCATAAAGGTAACAGTTGGTAAAATCATGACAAAGAGAACGAAAATCCCTGATAAAATCCCAAAACCAGTACCACCAAAGACAGTACGTACAAAAGGTACCACGACCTGCAAACCGATAAATCCATAAACTACTGAAGGAATCCCAACTAGGAGCTCGATAGCTGGTTGTAAAATCTTAGCTCCTTTTGGTGATACTTCTGTCATAAAGACTGCTGCCCCAATGGCAAATGGTGTAGCAATCAAAGCTGATAGGATGGTAACAATAAAGGAACCTAAAATCATTGGAAGAGCACCAAATTGCTTACCTGATGGATTCCAAGTTGCACCAAAGAGGAAATCAAAGATATTCACTCCATTAACAAAGAAGGTCGACAAACCTTTTTGGGCTACAAAGATTAAAATCATAGCCACAATGATAACAATCAAAGATAGGCAGGCAAAGGTTAGCCCTTTTCCTAATTTCTCAAGACGAGAGTTTTTTGAAGGAGAGAGCAATTTTTTAGATAATTCTTCTTGTTTCATTATTGACTCCCTTCTATCGCTGTTACGGTACCTGCAGCATCTTTTTCAACCTTCATTTCTTTGATAGAAATATAGCCCATTCCTTTAACGATTCCGTTCTGAACTTCGTCTGAAAGAACAAAGTTTAAGAATTCAGCAACCAATTCATTTGGCTTACCAAGTGTATACATGTGTTCATAAGACCACAAAGGCCAATTATTAGTAGTTACATTCTCTGAAGTCGGTTCATAGCCATTGAGTTTGATTGTCCCAACAGAATCATCAACATAAGCGAAGGCAAGGTAGGAAATCGCTCCTGGGGTTTGAGAAACGATGGACTTCACCATACCGTTAGAATCCTGTTCCTGACTTTGAACCGCTGACTGACCATTCATAATCACACTGTCAAAGGTTGCACGAGAACCTGAACTAGCCGCACGGTTGATTATAGAGATGGCTAAATCTTTCCCGCCGACTTCTTTCCAGTTGGTAATTTCTCCTGTGAAGATTTGTCGGAGTTGATCTGTCGTTAGATTATCGACATCCACCTCTTTATTAATAATAACAGCAATTCCAGCAACGGCTACCTTATGGTCTACCAAGGCAGAGGCATCAATACCGTCTTTTTCCTCAGCAAATACATCCGAGTTACCGACGTCTACCGCTCCAGACTGGACTTGAGATAGACCTGTACCAGATCCACCCCCTTGAACATTGACTGTTTTACCGATGTGAGCTGACGCAAACTCATCTGCTGCCGCTTCGACTAAGGGTTGAAGGGCGGTTGAACCTACAGCTGTCATAGATTCCCCACGATCAATCCAACTTGCACACCCTGCTAGCGAACTAGCAAGTAAAAGAGTTGCAAGAGAGATGGTGAGTTTTTTAAATTTTTTCACTATTTGTCTCCTTGAAAATAATGATGAATAGCTTGAATTTTTGCCCTTATTTTCTATTGTTTTCAGGGAAAATCCATACTTCCACTATAACATAGAATACTGTTTTTGACTAGTTTTTCACCTTAAACCTCAAGCCCTTAGGAAAATAATTCTTCAAGGTATTTCCGGTTACTTTTGCAAAACCTAGACCATTTCCACCAACCAAAACTTGGTACCAACCATTCGTATAGTTCTGGTCTAACTGGACCGTTTCACCTGCTACGTATTTAACAAAATCCTCTTGAGTAATTTCAAGACTTTGTTTGACTTGACTCGGTTTTAAGGCTAAACCAAGTGCAAAGCTGGGTTCAAAACGTTTTTTCTTAAAGGTTCCAAGATGAAGTCCATTACGAGAGATTTTGAGCTTACTCAAGTCTGGTAATTCGCTTGGCAAAATATAAAGTTGGTCACCAAAAACTTGTAGGACTCCGGTCAGTTTTTCTTTTAAATGCTTCTTCTCAAAATCCTGCCACAAACTCAACTGTTCACGACTGAGATTCGTCTTAGAAGGTTTGAACTTCCCAGCCTTGTTTTGACCTTTAAACTGAAGATGGGCCACGAACTGACCTTCTCCCTTAAAGAGATGAGGGTACATACGAGCTGTTTCAGGTTGGTTGATTCCTTGTGACATACCATTGATATGTTGGATTGGAATCAATTCAAAATTATAACTATCCAGTAACCATTGGACGATTTCTTCGTTTTCTTCTGGCGCCCAGGTACAGGTTGAATAGACTAGTCGACCACCATCAGCCAACATAGTAACTGCATCTGCTAAAATCTCACGTTGTAAACTAGCGCACTGACTAGGATAATCGACACTCCAGTAATCCATGGCATCAGGTTGTTTACGAAACATCCCTTCACCCGAGCAAGGCGCATCTAGAACAATTAGGTCAAAATACCCTTTAAATACTTTAGCCAAACGATCGGCAGATTCATTAGTTACAACTACATTTGTCGCACCAAAGCGTTCCATATTTTCAACCAGTATTTTTGCTCGCTTACTTGAAATTTCATTGGAAACGAGGAGCCCCTCACCAGCTAGATAGGAGGCCAGTTGAGTGGATTTCCCACCGGGAGCCGCTGCCAAGTCCAAGACCTTCATACCTGACTTTGGCTGAGCTACTTGTGCAACCATTTGTGCAGCAGGTTCTTGGGAATAAACCAAACCTGTTACATGCTCAGGAGATTTCCCAGAAACCTTTCCATAGTAGCCCCAGGGTGTATGTGGAATAGCATCCGAAAAAGAAACCTGTCTTTCTTTTAAAGGGTTGATACGAAAAGCAGAAACAGCTTCATCATCAAAAGAGGCAAGAAAAGCTCTTGCCTCATCTCCTAATATTGTTTCATATTTTTTTACAAATCCTTCTGGAAAATTCATCTAAGATAGTTTCCTTTCGTAAATATAGGATTGAATCTCTGCCAACTTTTCTTTTGGTGCCATCATGATAGGCTGGCGTGACTCAAAATCTACTGGCTCTCCAGATAGAGTTACAATCTGATAGCCTAAACCCTCACCTAAGATACTGGCTGCTGCATAGTCCCATGGTTGGAGATAGGTGATATAGGCCAATAGTTGACCTGAAAGGATTCTCGAAAAGCTGATAGCAGCACTACCATATACTCTGACACCCAGTGAAGCCTTGGATAAATCAGCAACTCCCCAAGTATTTGACTCTAGCATACCAGCATTCCCTGCAATTAGAAAGTCACACAGGGGCTTATTCTTAAAGTCAGGTAAGGGTTCATCATTAAGATAAGCCTGAAAAGCTCCACCTCCATGATAACAAGCATCCTTCATAACATCATAGATAATCCCAAATTTCCCAACACCATTCTCAAAATAGGCTAGCATAACGGCAAAATCTTCACCTTGTGCAACGAAGTTGTTGGTCCCATCAATAGGATCAATAATCCATACACAACCTTGTCCAACTGCTGCACGCAGGCAACCTTCTTCTGCACAAAATAAATCATCGGGATAACGAGAACGAATTTTCTCAATAAGTAAGGCTTGAACTTCTTTATCTAACTTAGTGACCAAATCTGTAGGCGAAGATTTTCTCTCAACATGGAGATCTTCTTTCATATGCTCGAGAATATACTCTCCTGCTTCCCTAACAATTTCTTTGGCAAATGTAAATTTATTTTCCAAGTGAAATCTTCCCTTCTCCTTTTTCTTTTGCCAATTGGACTGCACGGTAGAAAGAATATCCACTAACTGCTTCAAATTCACGTCCCAAACGTTTTTCTTCACTCTTGCTTGGAACGACAACTTTAAATTTTTTGTAGGACTCTAAAAGTCGTTTGGCCTCTACTTTGCCTTCATAGGCTGCTTCAACATCATTAAAAAAAGAAAGCACTGAAGCAAGTTCTTCAGTGCTCCACGACAAATCTAGTGGGTAACTATACTGTTTATTCATCTAATTAATACCAGCTCTCAATGTAGCTTCTTTCAGTTCTTGTTTACGGTAACTACGAGGAAGAAATGCACGAATCTCATCTTCATTAAAGCCAATCTGCATACGTTTATCATCAATGATAATAGGACGACGCAAAAGACTAGGGTATTGCTCAATTAAACTAAGCAACTCCGTCACCGAGATACTTTCCACATCGATATTTAACTTTTGGAAAATTTTTGAACGAGTTGAAATGATGTCATCGGTACCGTTTTCGGTCAAGGAAAGAATTTGTTGCAACTCTTTTCTTGATAAAGGACTGGTCATAATGTTGTGCTCTTGGAAAGGCACTTTATGATTATCAAGCCAGGCCTTTGCCTTACGACATGATGTACAACTCGGTGATAAAAATAGTGTAATCATGCTATTCTCTTCTTTGCATACTTTTCTAACTCTATTATACAAAAAAATAAAGCGCTTGACTAGTTATTTCCGTAAAAAAACCTACTTTTTTCGATAAAAATAGGCTATTTCTGATTAAAGGTAAATCATTTGCTCCAGTATGGCAAAAAAGATTTCCCAAACGATAAAAGTTTTTCGAACATTCATTAAAATCTAGCTAATTTTATTCCTTTTCTGACTGGTAAACCCTTCTACTTTTGAAACAAAAGAAACCAAAAAGAAGCTCATAGATACAGAAAAACAAGAGAAAACAATGGAGGAAAAATTCCTCTGGTAGGATTAAAATAACTGGATCAAACGCGGGATCAAAAAGCCAAGTATCATCGCCCACGAAAAGTATCTGGTGGAACAAGGTAAAAAACTGCTCAAAGCCAACTAAGACACCAAATAAACCAAGAACCAAAGGTAGAGAGAGCATGATTAAAATTCCCCTACGGTAGAGAGATAGAAATCCTTTCTGAATGACCTGCTTCCAAAAAAGATAGAATATCGGTAGAGTTACTAGTGCTACTCCTTGAGCCAGATGGAACAAACCCTTTACAACCGCAAAATGATGGATTCCAGATGCAGATGAAGGAAAATCTGGCATTTCCAATGCTTGATTTAATGGATTGGTCAAATAATCCATCAAATCATTAAAGTTATGCTGGATTGTCTGAGGTTGCAGATGAACACGATTTGTCAAGTTTAACCAAGAAATTTCCTGAGGATAAATCAGCCATGCTAGGTATATTGTCAATAAAATTGCAAGCGAGAGAAGAAAGAGAATACTTCCTACAAAAGTAAACTTAGTTTTCATCGAAATTCCACTCCGCTAGACTTGAAAGGACATGAGTTGGTGCAATTGGCAAATCTGCTACTTCTTCTGGTTTGGTAAAACCAGTTGTTACTAATAGACTGGGAATTCCATTATCGATTCCTGCGCGAATATCTGTTAGATAGTTATCCCCTACCATGACAATTTCTTCACGTTCAAGTCCTAGGTGTTCAACAGCCTTATCCATAATAATCGCGTTTGGTTTTCCAATATAAACTGGTTTTACGCGAGTCGCTGCTTCAAGAAGAGTAATGAGAGAACCAGCACCAGGCAAAAGACCTCGTTCCGTCGGAATGTTCAAATCAGGGTTGGTACCGATAAAGTGAGCACCTTTATGGATAGCTAGGGTTGCCGTAGCAAATTTTTCATAGTCAACTTGCCAGTCTAAACCAACAACCACATAGGCTGGATTGTCCTTGTTCTCAACATAGCCTGCTGCTTGAATGGCTTCCTTTAGACCTGCCTCACCAATGACATAGACAGTATTTTCTAGTCCAAGGTCATTCATATAGTCTATGGTCGCTAAAGTTGCAGTATAGATGGTCGATACAGGCGTTTCGATGTTAAAGTGATTGGCTAACATCTCTTGAACACTTTCAGGTGTACGAGTGGTATTATTTGTTACAAAAAGATAAGGAATCTCTCTTTTTTGTAACTCATGAACAAAAGCTTCTCCCGCTGGGATTCTATCTTTCCCCTTATAAATTGTTCCGTCTAAATCTATTAAATATCCTTTATAAGTCATTTTCACTCCTTTGTAGTCCATTGAATCAAAGCCTGGGCATTGACGACTCCTTGGCTGGTAACTTGATGGCAACTCTGCAATCCGTCCAATTCATAGCTAGAGCTAATCATACCTCCAGGACGAACTTCCTTCACGTATTTGAGATTGATTTTCTGTGGGATATGATTCATGAGAAAGTCTGCTCCCATCACTTCAAAAATCCAATCTAGATACTTGCTATTATTGACATGCCCATTCATATCCAAATCATAAAAGCGAACATGATAGTCCTTACTAGTAGGATTGTCCAAATCAGTGTATTTGGGACCTCGAATGATTTTCTTTGAAAATTCCGATTGGTAAGGGGCAACCATCTCAGGATCCACGCTATGGACCTTGCGACTGTCTCGGTCCATCAAGGCAAAGCTAGCCAGCATTTGGATAATAGCTTGACCTGACTCATCGTAGATGGTGAAACGGCGGTAACAAAAGAGACGATTGTAACTTAAAGCCTCTGTCTCGATGGTAATTTCCTCTGCAAAACGTGGAAGCCTAATCACATCAATATCGTACTCTGTAATAATCCAAACTAGATTATATTTTTCAAGTATTTCCTTATCGCTTACGCCAAGTTGAGCTGACTGGCTACCAGAAACCTGCAGAGAAAGTAAGATGAGGCTCGGTAGTTTGATATGCCCATTCATATCTGACATATCAAAAGGAATTTTCATATTCATTTTATAAGTTAAACCCATAGTATCACTCCAAAATAAATCTTTCTGCTACTGTGTCTCCTAAAAAGAGACCTTTCTTTGTCATGCGAATTTGTTGACCTTCTACTTGTAAAAGGCCTTGATTACACAAATCTTTCACAACTTGCCCATACAACTCTTCAAAAGAAGTAACAAATTTTTCTTCAAATCGTCTAATTGAAACCCCAGATTTCTTACGGAGGCCCAGAAACATTTCTTCTTCCATTTGTTCTCTCTGACTCAAATGTTCCTCATTGATCCTCGCATTACTAGCTTCTACTGCTTTCATGTAGTGACGGATGGGACCGTGGTTTTTGTAGCGAACACCATTGACATAGCCCGAAGCGCCAGCGCCGATACCAAAATACTCTGCATTGTCCCAATACATGAGGTTATGACGACTTTCAAACCCTGGCTTGGAAAAATTAGAAATCTCGTAATGTTCAAAACCAGCATTCTCCAACTCAGTAATGATATATTCAAACATCTCTGCTTCTAATTCTTCCTTGGGAAGAGGTAATTTACCACGACGCATACGGTTCATAAAGACAGTGTGATTTTCCAAAATCAAGCTATAGAGACTCATGTGAGGAATATCCAGAGCGATAGCCTTGGCAACATTATCCTTGACCTGCTCCATAGTTTGCCCGGGAAGAGCGTAAATCAAGTCAATAGAGATATTATCAAATCCTGCTAACTTGAGACGGTCTATATTTTCATAGATATCCTTCTCCAAATGACTACGCCCAATCTTTTTTAGCATTTTATCATCAAAAGTTTGCACACCTAGTGAGACCCGATTGACAGCTGAATTCTTTAGGACTGCAATCTTATCTGCATCTAAATCCCCAGGGTTGGCTTCAATGGTTAATTCCTCCAAGGCTGATAAGTCCAAATTTTTCGTCAACCCATCTAACAAAAACTCTAGTTGTTGGGCTGATAAGGCTGTGGGAGTCCCCCCTCCTATATAAAGGGTTCGCAACTGTTGAATATCATAAGAGCGATACTCTTCTAAGAGATGTTCTAGATAACTATCCACTGGCTGGTTTTTAATAAAGACTTTTGAAAAGTCACAATAATAACAAATCTGTGTGCAAAATGGAATATGCACATAGGCTGATGTCGGTTTCTTCTGCATAGTATTCATTATACCATAAAGAGTTCATTCAAGAAAAAAATCACCATGTCTGACTCATAGGGAATCATGAAATGGTGACTCTATTTTAATCTTCTTGAATCTCGATGACGATTTCTTGACCTTCTTCTTGTTCTTCCACAACTACTTTTTCTTCCAGTTGTTCTTTGAGACTGTTCAAGGTTTCTTTTGAAGCTTCAGTCGCCTGTTGTGCGCAACATTTTGTTTTTTCAAGAACAATATCAAGAGTGATTTCCCCTGATTCCACTTGTTCCTTGGTTTTAAGAACAAATTCTTTGGTTTGTTCTTTTACATCAGTCAGTTTTTCACAGACTTGTTCCTTGACATACTCAGGATCTTCTCTTAAATCTTCTAAAAATCCTTGCGCTTGACTTCTCACTCGTTTCCCTTTTTCACTAGTTAGAAACAAGGCTGCAGCTACACCTGAAACAGTTCCTAGAAGGATTGATGATAATTTACCCATGAGTTATCTCCTTTTTATTTCTTAAAAAATTTACTTGCAACACGAAGAGCTGACAAACCTGCGCCTGTCTTCAAGGTTTTTGAACCAGCAGATGATGCTTTTTTACTCAACACACGAGCCTGCTCATTTAAATCAGAAACAGAAACAGACAAATCAGCCACTGCTGTAAAGAGGGGATCAATTGTTGCGACTTTGACGTTGATATCATCAACCAGAACATTGACCTTGGCAAGAAGCTCGTTTGTGTGATGTAGAGTAATATTTACATCTGAAGTTAGCGTTTTAACAGTATTTTCAGTTTCATCGATTACACGTCCAACTTTTTGAAGCGTAATAATCAAATAAACTATAAACACAACCAAGGCAATGGCTACAAAAATATAAGCAGCTTCTAACATATTAATTCTCCTTTTTTATAATATAAAATGGTGCTTTTTTCCGATTTTGATAGAAAACAATAAAGATACCAAGTCCGATTAAGACAGCTGATAACAACTGGGAAACACGAAGGCCAAGGAACATGAGGCTATCAGTACGCATACCTTCAATAATCAAACGTCCAAAGCCATACCACATAAGATAAAAAGCTGTGATGTGCCCACGGCGAATACCTTTTAGGCGTCTTCTAAAAATAAGAATCAAAGCAAATCCGATGACATTCCAAATGGACTCATATAGAAAGGTTGGCTGTCGATAAGAACCATCGATATACATCTGATTCTTAATAAAGGATGGAAGAAAGTCCAGACTCTCAACAGCTGCACCATAAGCTTCCTGGTTAAAGAAATTTCCCCAGCGTCCAAGGCTCTGAGCAATCAGAACACTCGGTGCAGCAATATCTAAGAAATCCCAAGTATTGATTAACTTGCGGTCCGCGAAGATGTATAGAACAATCGCCCCAGTAATCAGACCACCGTAGATCGCTAGACCGCCATTCCAGATAGCAAAGATTTCTCCTAGGTGCTGACTGTAATAATCCAATTTAAAGATGACATAATACAGTCTCGCTCCAAGTATTGATAATGGGAAGGCAATCAAGATAAAGTCTAAAATATCATCAGATAAAATCTTTTTATGAGGTGCTTCACGCATAGCTAGAAAAACTGCTAAGATCAGACCTGAAACAATACAAAGCGCATACCAGCGAACAGCAAAGGGACCTATCTGAAAAGCAACAGGATCAATCATCTTTCACCTCGTTCTTTGAAATCAGATTTGTTAAACGTTCTTCAAACAGACGCGTCGCATCAAAGCCCATGTCTTTGGCACGATAATTCATAGCTGCCGCCTCGATAACAACAGAAATATTGCGCCCTGTTTTAACTGGGATGCGGATACGTGGAATGGTAACTCCAGAAACTTCTAGTTCTTCAGCATTATTTCCTAAGCGATCAAAGGTCTTATGTGTATCGTAATTTTCCAAATAAACAGCTAGCTGAACTTGTGAAGAATCCTTAACTGCACTGGCACCGTATAGACTCATGACATCGATGATCCCTACTCCACGAATTTCGATCAGATGTTTCAAGATTTCAGCAGGTTCACCCCAGAGAGTCATTTCATCCTTAGAATAGATATCTACCCGATCGTCTGCTACCAAGCGGTGACCACGTTTAACTAGTTCTAAACCTGTCTCACTCTTACCGATTCCACTGTCACCTTGAATCAAAACACCCATACCATAGATATCCATTAGGACTCCATGTACACTTGTACGTTCCGCTAAACGAGAATCAAGATAGCTAGATAGTTCTCCAGACAAACGACTGGTTGCTGTACGACTAGTTAAAATCGCAATTTTACATTCTCTAGCAGCCTTCAACATTTCCTCTGGAACCACCAAACCACGGGCAACGATGACCGCAGGTGTCTCCGGTTGAAACATTTTTTTCAAGACATCGTAACGATTTTGAGAAGGCATAGAGACTAGGTAAGACCACTCCTTCATCCCCAAAAGTTGAATCCGTTCTGGAGTATAGTAATCAAAATAGCCTGTCATTTCAAGACCAGGTCGCGTAATATCCGCAGTATTGATTTCCTTTTCAAGTAATTCTGCTTCACCATAGACAATGTCCAATCTAAGCTTTTCAATCACTTCTTTTACTAAAACCGACATTATTTCCTCCTTAAATCGAGTTCTTCTCTACTATTATATCAAATTGTAGGAGGAAGTTTTAGAATTTTGCAGGATTTACAGGATTAATTTAAAAAGAAAAAAGACTAGATCTCTCTAGCCTTTCTAATTAATTAGAATTTTTTACGTTTACGAGCTGCTTCTGATTTACGTTTACGTTTTACAGAAGGTTTTTCATAGAATTCACGTTTGCGTGTTTCTTGAAGAGTACCAGCTTTAGTAACCGCACGTTTGAAACGACGAAGTGCATCGTCAAGAGATTCATTCTTACGTACTACTGTTTTAGACATTTTTTTCACTCCCTTCAAGTTCAAGATCTATTCTATTTTACACGGAATAAAGAAAATTGTCAAGAAAAAAATGAAATTCTCCCAAATCATTCATTTTAAAATTTACAAGATTTTACCATTATGTCTAGCCTAGTTCTCCACTTCTAAAGTTTGTTCTAAACAAACACTTAATTTTTTAATTTCTAACCCCATGTGATCTAGGTACTCCCAATAATCTGACGGTAGATCAGAAATGATATACAGATCCTGACTCTCAAAATACCAGACAAGGTGTTTAAGTATCTGCTCTTGAATAAAATGTAAATCCTTTAGTTGACCTAAACTGATAGCTTCTATCTTTGCTAAATACTGACAAAAAGCAGAAAGTGATGAACAGTCAAATTTATCTTCTTCATGTAAAAAATACAAAAAATTTTGATTTTCATCCCTCATCATATTTGAAAAATATCCAGACCAAAAAACCACCCAATCCACAGGATCGAATGGTCTTTAATGATAAAAATCTTATTTCTTTAACAAGCTGAGTGCTGCTGCATCTGCGATAATGGTCACATCTGGATGGTTTTGCAGACTACTTGCTGGAAGGCTTTCTGTCACAGGACCTTCAACAGTTCCAGCGATAGCTTCTGCTTTTGATTCACCATAAGCAAAGAGAAGGATAGACTTAGCATCCAAAATGTTCTTAATACCCATTGAAATAGCTTGTGTTGGAACATCTTCAATCTTATCAAAGAAACGTGCGTTAGCTTCGATAGTAGACTGGTCAAGCTCTACAAGATGTGTTTGGCTATCAAATGGAGTTCCTGGCTCGTTAAATCCAATGTGTCCATTACGACCAATTCCCAAGATTTGTAGGTCAACTGGATGGTCAGCCAAAATTTGATTGTAGCGTTCTACTTCTTCTTCAGCATGGTCTTTATCGCCACGTGGCAAGAAGCTTTCTTTAAATGGTTTTTGATTGAAAAGATTTTCTTGCATGAAGTAACGGTATGATTGAGGATTGTCCCCATCAAGACCGACATACTCATCTAAGTTCACACTTGTATGATTTGAAAAATCAAGATCGCTTTTAACGATTTCTTGGTAGAACTCAAGAGGGCTACTTCCTGTTGCAAGTCCCAAGGTTTGCGCACCATTTTCCAACTTTTCTTTCAGGATGTCAAAAGCAACTTTTCCACCTTCAATTGGATTTTCCACTTTAATAACTTTCATTTTTATAACCTCCATTTTCTTTATTTTATTATATGGTATAGACCAATTTTTGTCAAGTGAAAACGGTTTATTTTTGTAAAAAATATGAATATAGTAAGTACTACTTAAAACGAATACTAGAAGACATAAAAAGAGAGAACTCGAAGGTCCTCTCTTAGATGTAGGTATCAATTCCTACTTTTTTATCGAACTATTTTAGGAACTTTGAAAACTTCAATAAACAGATTTTCCTCTTTCTGAATATAAAAATGGAGAGGACAATGATCGTCCTCTCCAGATGTTTGCTTTTTATTCCAACTCACTACAGTTGACAGAGAGCCAAGAAAAGCCCTTAGAAACTTGAGTTCTAAGGGCTTTGTCTTTTTGGCATTAGACACTTTGTAATTTAGCCAGAAATTAACTTTATAGAATTAAATATTTTCGTTAATCTTCTTTTTTCTTTTGAGCTAAACCTAATAGTGTTGTTGCCATTCCAATGATTCCAAGTCCAGTCATAACCGCATTTGAATCCGTACCAGTATTTGGCAATTCGCGAACTACTTTTTCAGGATTCAAAGGTTTTGGTTCTGGATTTGGAGTACCAGGTGTCTCTGGTCTTGGCTCTGGAGTTGGGACATTAGGAGTTTCTGGTACGATTGGAACGTAGATGATTGGTGTGTCGTCACCTGGTTTTTCAGGAGTGATTGGTTTTCCTGGTTCTACTGGTTTACCTGGTTTGCTTGGATCTTTTGGATCTGGCAAGTATGGTTTGTAGCCTGGTACGTCTGGAACGACTGGTTTACCTGGTTTGCTTGGATCTGTTGGATCGTTTGGATATTTCACATCAGGTGTTGATGGGAATTTCGGATCATCAGATTTTGGAACCAAGCTACCAAGCGGTTTGTAAGTAACTGTATCTGTTGCTTCAGGATTTTCTGGAGTAACTGTCTTACCACCGGCTTCTGTCTTATCAGCGTAGTAACCTGGAATTACTGGTACAGATACCTTACCGTAAGTATGGCTCTTCTCATTCCATGTTGTTGTTCCAGAAGCTTTGTTTTCTTTACCAGTAAACGTAAAGTCATCTTGGACATTGTCTCCTGGAGTCTTATCGCCTGCTCCTTCAAACTTAACTGTTTGTTTAGTTGGTTTCTTCACATCATTTACGATTGGAACGTAGATGATTGGTGTGTCGTCACCTGGGTTTTCAGGAGTGATTGGTTTTCCTGGTTCTACTGGTTTACCTGGTTTGCTTGGATCTTTTGGATCTGGCAAGTATGGTTTGTAGCCTGGTACGTTAGGAACGACAGGTTGACCTGGTTTGCTTGGATCTGTTGGATCATTTGGATATTTCACATCAGGTGTTGATGGGAATTTCGGATCATCAGATTTTGGAACCAAGTTTCCAAGTGGTTTGTAGGTTACTGTATCTGTTGCTTCAGGATTTTCTGGAGTAACTGTCTTACCACCAGCTTCTGTCTTATCAGCGTAGTAACCTGGAATTACTGGAACAGATACCTTACCGTAAGTATGGCTCTTCTCATTCCATGTTGTAGTTCCAGAAGCTTTGTTTTCTTTACCAGTAAACGTAAAGTCAT
>NZ_JASHDO010000008.1:0-83888 GCF_047463615.1 Streptococcus infantis
TGTAGACTATATTGATTACTACAACAACAAACGAATTAAGGTAAAACTAAAAGGACTTAGTCCTGTACAATACAGAACTAAATCCTTTGCTTAAATTAATTGTCTAACTTTTTGGGGTCAGTACATTATAAACCTTGGTATTATGCGTTTTATTATAGAAAGAGTTACTGGATTTTCTCTTATACTCTTCGAAAATCAAATTCAAACCACGTCAGCTTCGCCTTGCCGTACTCAAGTACAGCCTGCGGCTCGCTTCCTAGTTTGCTCTTTGATTTTCATTGAGTATTAAATGTGAGTTTTTGCCTCGTCTTATTTTTATCTTTAATCTTGTGTTGAAGGTAAAAACAAACTTTTCTAATCCACAGCCTGTGGATAACTATTTCCAAAAGTTAGTATAAAAAAACAGATGCTTTGAGAATTGGTTATCTTCAAAATCGAGTGTGAAAGTACTTTGATAGAGGGTTAATGCTTGTTTTAAAAGTATATATTTTAAAGCTTTATCCTTATAAAGAGTTGAGAGAGCATTATTGAAAAAAATATTTTCCCACAAGTTATCCACAATTTGTGGATAACTTGTGGGAAATTGTATTAGTTATGCTTGGGTAACCAGCCGAGGGTAAAGTCGAGAGATTGAGCATCTAGCAAATCCTGGTGACTAATACACTGAACTTCTTTCCCGTCCAGTCTACAATCTTGTACAAAGTGGAAGTGTTCATGATTTTGTTGCGTGCGAATATCCAACCACTGGTTTTTTTCTGCAAGATTGACACGAAGGTGGTCAAAGAGCGGAATCCCAAGGTCATAGTTTGCTTTTCCTGGGCAGGTTGGGTAAAGCCCAAGAGCAGACCAGACATACCAAGCCGATAAACTACCGTTATCCTCATCTCCTGGATAAGCATCCCAGCCAGCTCGAAAGGCTTTTTGACGAAGGGTCTTGATTAAGAGACTGGTATATTGGGGATAACTACTGTAGCGGAACAGATAAGGGATGTGGAAACTTGGTTGGTTGGAAATGGCTAGTTGACCAAATGGCGCTGTTGCTATTTCGCTCATCTCATGGATTTCATAACCATAGCCGGTCGTTTCAAAGAGTGGGAGACTTTGACAAGTTTTCAAAAGATAGTTGCTAAAGGCTTCTTTTCCACCCATGAGTTGACTAAGTCCAGAAATATCATGTAAGACGCCGAGACTGGCTTGGATGGCTGAGCATTCAGCGTAGTCACGGCCCCAACTATAAGGAGAAAAGTCAGGGCGGAAGTTGCCATCTACATCACGCGCCCTCATGTATCCTGTCTCAGGGTCAAAGAGGTTCTGATAATTCTTAGAATAGTGGGCATAGGTTTGTGCCAGCTCTTTTTGACCCAATTTTGCTGCGCAAGTAGAGATGCAAAAATCACTATAGGCATAGTCTAGTGTGTGACTGACACTTTCATGGAAGTCTGTGGATAGGTAGCCTAGTTCTTGGTATTGTGCCAGGCCGTGTCGTCCGTTGATAGCTTTTGGATCAGCCTTAGTCGCAGTTTCAAGCATGGCTTTGAGAAATTCCTCCTCAAGTTCAGGTGCCATGTCTTTACAAGCACTATCTGCAATAAGGCCATCAATCAAGGTGCCAGGCATCATCCCTCTTTCGTCAGGAGCCAGCCACTTAGGGAGATACCCAGTGTCTCGATAGCTATTTAGGAAGCCTTCAAGAAACTGACGATAGCGTTTCGGAATAATCAAGGCAAAGAGTGGGAATGAAGTACGGAAGGTATCCCAAAAGCCATTGTTGGTAAAGAGTAGACCAGGTTTGATAGTTCCTGAAGCTAGGTCTATATGGATGTTTTCACCTTGCTCATTTACCTCATAGAAGGTTTGTGGGAAAAGGAAGAGCCTGTATAGGCAGTGGTCAAAAAAGGTCCGATCAACTGGACCAGTTTCCACGACCTCAAAACGGCCTAGAAGGTTTTCCCAACTTGTCTTGGCGTCTTGTTTTGTTTCTTCAAAATCCTGTTTAGGAAGATTAAAGCGAGCTTGTTCTTTAGAAATAAAGGAAGTCGCTAGTTGAACCTGAGCATCTGATTCATCTAAGTCAATTCGCCAGTCCTGTCCCTCTTGCGTAATAGAAAGGATTTCTACAGAAAATGCGAGAGCAGTATACATGACGAGAGGAAGTTTATTGGTTTCGGTTTCTCCTGCTTGTCTCAGGGACAGAGTTCGCTGATCGACTTGTTCTACTGTCAGTTCATCTGCTGCGTGAAGATAGAGGGAGAGTTCTTTTCCCTGTGTCTGTCTTAGTTGAATAGAAGCCCCGTAGCAAGTAGGACTTAGCTGCGTTTCAATCTGGTAGCGAAAAGAGAAGATTTTCAAATAATGAGGCTGGAAAGAAGCTTTGTCCTGAGAATAAGAAGACTGACGATGGAAGAGGGTGTCGCCAGTGATTTCTCCTGTAACAGGAGTCAGTAGCAACCAAGAGTAGTCCCCAATCCAAGGACTGGGCTGGTGGGTTAGTCGAATGCCCTGAAATATTGGAAGATGGGGATCAAAAAACCAAGATCCTTCCTGGTCACTAGTTTGGGGGACAAAGTAATTCATCCCAAAAGGAACTCCAGCGTATGGTAGGGTATTTCCTCGTGAAAAAGCATGTTTACTGGCTGTTCCAAAGCGGGTATCGATAGTTTCAAGTATAGGTTTCATAGCAGTTCCTTCAGTAGTTTTCTACATTATATCAGAAAAAGGAGACTTTTAGAAAGCGACTTCAAAATATAACAATTTTGTAGAATAATGACTAACATTTGTGTATATATTTTCTGGACTAAAAGCTATATACTGAAAATGAAAATCTGTTTGAAAGAGGCAAAATAGTTTATGGTATATTCAAAAGAAATTGTCAGAGAGTGGCTAGATGAGGTGGCAGAGCGTGCTAAAGATCATCCTGAGTGGGTGGATGTCTTTGAACGTTGCTACACAGACACCTTGGACAATACAGTTGAAATCTTAGAAGACGGCTCAACTTTTGTACTAACTGGGGATATCCCAGCTATGTGGCTCCGTGATTCAACTGCTCAGCTTAGACCATACCTTCATGTGGCAAAAAGAGACCCTCGTTTGCGCCAGACCATTGCTGGATTGGTTAAACGCCAGATGACTTTGATTCTCAAGGATCCCTATGCCAACTCCTTCAACATTGAAGAGAACTGGAAGGGTCATCACGAGACAGACCATACAGACCTCAATGGCTGGATTTGGGAACGTAAGTATGAAGTAGACTCACTTTGCTATCCCTTGCAGTTGGCTTATCTTCTGTGGAAAGAAACAGGTGAGACTAGCCAATTTGATGAAACCTTTGTCACAGCGACTAAGGAAATTCTCCATCTCTGGACGGTGGAACAAGACCACAATAACTCACCATATCGCTTCGTTCGTGATACGGACCGTAAAGAAGATACCTTGGTCAATGACGGCTTTGGTCCAGACTTTGCTGTGACAGGGATGACCTGGTCAGCCTTTCGTCCAAGTGATGACTGCTGTCAGTATAGCTACTTGATTCCTTCCAATATGTTTGCAGTAGTTGTTTTGGGTTATGTCCAGGAAATCTTTGCAGAATTGAATCTAGCTGATAGTGAAAGTATTATTGCTGATGCCAAACGCCTCCAAACTGAGATTCAAGAAGGAATCGAAAATTATGCCTACACAACAAACAGCAAGGGCGAGAAAATCTATGCCTTTGAGGTAGATGGTTTAGAAAATGCTAGTATCATGGATGATCCAAACGTACCAAGCTTATTAGCCGCTCCGTATCTGGGTTACTGTGATGTTAACGATGAAGTCTATCAAGCAACTCGTCGCACCATTCTCAGCCCTGAAAATCCCTACTTCTATGAAGGAGAGTACGCAAGTGGGCTCGGAAGTTCTCATACCTTCTACCGCTATATCTGGCCGATTGCTCTATCTATCCAAGGATTGACAACTACGGATAAGGCAGAGAAGAAATTCTTGCTGGACCAGCTCGTTGCCTGCGATGGCGGAACAGGTGTTATGCACGAAAGCTTTCACGTAGATGATCCGACTCTCTACTCTCGTGAATGGTTCTCATGGGCCAACATGATGTTCTGCGAATTGGTCTTGGATTACCTAGGTATTCGCTAATGAGCCTTAGCTCAATAGATTCTTGTACAGAATCACAAATATATTTTTAAATTTAAGTTAGAATGAGGTTTTACTCATGGAAAATGTTGTTGTACATATCATCTCTCACAGTCACTGGGATCGTGAGTGGTATTTACCGTTTGAAAGTCACCGGATGCAATTGGTGGAACTTTTTGACAATCTGTTTGATCTTTTTGAAAATGACCCTGAATTCAAAAGTTTCCACTTGGATGGCCAAACCATCGTCCTTGATGACTACTTAGAAATTCGTCCTGAAAACCGTGACAAGGTGCAGCGTTATATCGACGAAGGCAAGCTCAAGATTGGTCCTTTCTATATCTTGCAGGATGATTATTTGATCTCCAGTGAAGCCAATGTCCGCAATACCTTGATTGGTCAAGCCGAATGTGCCAAATGGGGCAAATCTACTCAGATTGGTTACTTCCCAGATACCTTTGGAAATATGGGGCAAGCACCTCAAATTCTTCAAAAATCAGGTATTCACGTAGCAGCCTTTGGTCGCGGTGTCAAACCGATCGGCTTTGACAACCAAGTCCTCGAAGATGAGCAGTTTACCTCTCAATTTTCTGAAATGTACTGGCAGGGGGCTGATGGTAGCCGTGTGCTTGGTATTCTCTTTGCTAACTGGTACAGTAACGGGAACGAAATTCCAGTAGATAAAGATGAAGCCTTGACCTTCTGGAAACAAAAATTGGCAGACGTACGTGACTATGCTTCTACTAATCAATGGTTGATGATGAATGGTTGTGACCACCAACCAGTACAGAGAAATATTAGTGAAGCTATTCGTGTGGCCAATGAACTCTTCCCAGACGTGACCTTTATTCACAGCTCCTTTGATGAATACGTTCAAGCAGTGGAAAGTGCACTTCCTGAACACCTATCAACAGTTACAGGTGAGTTGACTAGCCAGGAAACGGATGGCTGGTACACCCTTGCCAACACCTCTTCTTCACGCGTTTATCTCAAACAAGCCTTCCAAGAAAACAGCAACCTGTTAGAGCAGATCGTGGAACCGTTGACTATTCTCACAGGTGGACATAACCACAAGGATCAATTAACTTATGCTTGGAAAGTACTTTTGCAAAATGCACCACACGATAGCATCTGTGGATGTAGTATTGATGAAGTACACCGTGAAATGGAAACTCGCTTTGCCAAGGTCAACCAAGTTGGGAACTTTGTCAAAACAAACCTTCTCAATGAATGGAAACACAAAATAGCAACTCAGGAAGCACAAAGCGACCACCTCTTTACAGTCATCAACACTGGATTACATGACAAGGTTGATACTGCCAGTGTTGTGGTAGATGTAGCCACTTGTGATTTCAAGGAATTGCACCCGACAGAGGGCTTCAAGAAAATGGCAGCCTTAACCTTGCCAGAGTACCATGTTCAAGATTTGGATGGTCATGTCATTGAAGCCAAGATTGAAGACTTGGGAGCAAGTTTTGGCTATACTTTGCCTAAGGATAAATTCCGTCAACCTTATATTGCACGTCAAGTGCGCGTGACAATTCCAATTCACCTTGCACCACTTTCTTGGTCAAGCTTCCAATTAGTCGAAGGGCCAGCAGCACAAAGCGATGGTATCTTCCAAAATGGAGTTATTGATACTCCATTTGTGACCGTAAGTGTAGATGAAGGTATCACAGTCTACGACAAGACTACAAACGAAGCTTACGAGGACTTTATCCAATTTGAGGACCGTGGCGATATCGGGAATGAGTACATTTACTTCCAACCAAAAGGAACAGAGCCAATTTTCGCTCAACTGAAAGGTTATGAAGTTCTGGAAAACAATGCTCGCTATGCTAAAATCTTGCTCAAGCATGACTTGACTATTCCAGTCAGTGCAGATGAAAAATTGGATGCTGAACAAAGAGGCATTATCGAGTTCATGAAACGAGATGCAGGTCGTTCAGAAGAATTGACAACCATTCCTCTTGAAACTGAGATGACCGTATTTGTGGATAATCCACAGATTCGCTTTAAAACTCGTTTTACCAACACTGCCAAGGATCACCGCATCCGTCTCTTGGTGAAAACTCATAACACTCGCCCAAGCAATGATTCTGAAAGCATCTATGAAGTTGTGACAAGACCAAATAAACCAGCAGCTTCTTGGGAAAATCCTGAAAATCCACAACACCAACAAGCCTTTGTTAGCTTGTATGATGATGTCAAAGGAGTGACAGTATCCAATAAAGGATTGCACGAGTATGAAATTCTTGGAGACGATACTATGGCTGTAACACTTCTTCGTGCTTCAGGCGAACTCGGTGACTGGGGTTACTTCCCAACACCGGAAGCTCAGTGCTTGCGAGCTATCGAAGTTGAGTTTGCAGTAGAATGCCACCAAGCAGGCGAACGCTTCTCAGCTTTCCGTCGTGCCAAAGCCTTCCAGGTGCCATTTACAGCTCTTCAAGTTGCAAAACAAGAGGGTAGTGTTGCAGCAACGGGTAGTCTCTTTAGCCATCCAGCACTGAACTTGCCACAAGTCTGTCCAACAGCCTTTAAGGTGGCTGAGAATGAAGAAGGTTATGTCCTTCGTTACTACAACATGAGTCAAGAAAATGTTCGCGTGTCTGAAAAACAACAAACGATTCTTGACTTGCTAGAACGACCATATCCAGTTCATTCAGGGTTATTGGCTCCACAAGAAATTCGCACAGAATTGATTCAAAAAGAAGAAATTTAATAGTTTTAAAGTGTTCTATAACTAATACTATGAGATAGAAAGGAGGGGCGAAAGAGTAAGGATTAACTACTGATTCTCCCCTTTTTTGGTGAAAATATGTCGATTGCAACCATTGATATCGGAGGGACTGGGATTAAGTTTGCTAGTCTAACTCCTGATGGAAAGATTTTAGATAAGACCAGTACCCCAACTCCAGAAACTCTGGAAGATTTGCTAGCTTGGTTGGACCAACGCTTGTCAGAACAGGACTATCGTGGGATTGCTATGAGTGTGCCAGGAGCGGTCAATCAAGAAACAGGAGTGATTGAGGGGATTAGTGCCATTCCTTATATCCATGGTTTTTCATGGTATGAGGCCCTTGCTCATTACCAGCTCCCTGTCCATCTAGAAAATGATGCCAACTGTGTTGGACTCAGTGAACTGCTGGCTCATCCTGAGATTGAAAATGCAGCCTGTGTTGTGATTGGTACAGGGATTGGCGGAGCTATGATTATCAATGGGAAACTTCACCGTGGTCGCCATGGCTTGGGGGGAGAGTTTGGTTACATGACAACTATCGAACCTGCAGAAAAGCTCAACAACTGGTCGCAACTAGCTTCTACGGGAAACATGGTTCGCTATGTCATCGAAAAATCTGGTCAGACAGACTGGAACGGACGCAAGGTTTACCAAGAGGCTGCAGCAGGCAACGCTCTTTGTCAAGAAGCCATTGAGCGCATGAACCGCAATCTGGCGCAAGGCTTGCTCAATATTCAGTATCTGATTGACCCAGATGTCATTAGCCTAGGTGGTTCTATCAGTCAGAACCCAGATTTTATCAAAGGTGTGCAAGAAGCAGTAGACGTCTTTGTGGAAAGATATGAAGAATATACAATTGCACCAGTCATCCAAGCTTGCACCTATCACGCAGATGCCAATCTCTACGGTGCCCTTGTCAACTGGTTACAGGAGGAAAACCAATGGTAATTTTTACCGGAATTAGCAGTAAACAACAGCAAGCTTTAGACTTGCTTCAAAATCACATTTCCCTACCAGATGTAGAGGTAGCAGTTGCTCAGTCTGACCGAGCATCTATCTCTATCAAGGGTGAGGGCGGAAAGTATCAATTGACTTATGACAAACCTCACCAACTCTACCGCGCCTTGTCCTTGCTAGCAACAGCTTTAGCAGAAGGCGAAAAGGTGGAGATTGAGGAGCAAGCAGCTTATGAAGAGTTGGCCTATATGGCGGATTGTTCACGAAATGCGGTTCTAAATGTTGCATCTGCCAAGCAGATGATTGAGGTCTTGGCTCTGATGGGCTACTCAACCTTTGAACTCTACATGGAAGATACCTATCAAATCGATGGGCAACCTTATTTTGGTTATTTCCGTGGAGCTTATTCAGCTGAAGAGTTACAGGAAATTGAAGCCTACGCCCAACAGTTTGATATGACTTTTGTTCCTTGTATTCAGACCTTGGCCCACTTGTCAGCCTTTGTCAAATGGGGTGTCAAAGAAGTCCAGCAACTTCGTGATGTAGAGGACATTCTCCTCATTGGCGAAGAAAAAGTTTACGACCTAATTGACGGCATGTTTGCGACTCTGTCTAAGCTACAAACTCGTAAAGTCAATATCGGTATGGACGAAGCCCACTTGGTTGGATTGGGACGCTATCTTATCCTGAACGGTATTGTGGATCGTAGCCTCCTCATGTGCCAACATTTGGAGCGCGTGCTGGATATTGCAGACAAATACGGTTTCCACTGTCAGATGTGGAGCGATATGTTCTTCAAACTCATGTCAGCAGATGGCCAGTACGACCGTGATGTCGAAATTCCAGAGGAAACACGTGTTTATCTTGACCGTCTCAAAGACCGTGTCACCTTGGTTTACTGGGATTATTACCAAGATAGCGATGAAAAATACAACCGCAACTTCAGTAATCACCACAAGATTAGCCAGGATATCGCCTTTGCAGGTGGGGCTTGGAAATGGATTGGTTTCACACCACACAACCATTTCAGTCGTCTCATCGCTGTCGAAGCTAACAAAGCCTGCCGTGCTAATCAGATCAAGGAAGTCATTGTGACTGGTTGGGGAGATAATGGTGGTGAAACAGCCCAGTTCTCTATTCTGCCAAGTCTACAAATCTGGGCAGAACTCAGCTACCGCAATGATTTAGAGCATTTGTCAGCTCACTTCAAAACCAATACAGGCCTATCCGTTGAGGACTTCATGCAACTTGATCTTGCCAATCTCTTGCCAGATCTACCAGACAATCTCAGTGGGATTAATCCCAATCGCTATGTCTTTTATCAGGATGTTCTCTGTCCAATTCTTGATAAGCACATGACTCCTGAACAGGACAAGCCTCACTTTGCCCAGGCAGCTGAGACTCTTTCTGCTATTAAAGAAAAAGCAGGAAACTATGCTTATCTCTTTGAAACTCAGGCCCAGTTGAATGCTATTTTAAGTGGCAAGGTTGATGTGGGACGACGCATTCGTCAAGCCTATCAAACGGGTGACAAAGAGAGCTTGCAACAAATCGCTAGGGAAGAATTACCAAAATTAAGAAGCCAGGTTGAAACCTTCCACAAGCTCTTTAGCCAGCAATGGTTGAAAGAAAACAAGGTCTTTGGCTTGGATACAGTAGATATCCGTATGGGTGGGCTCTTGCAACGAATCAAGCGAGCAGAAAGCCGTATCGAGGCTTATTTGGCTGGTCAAATTGACCGCATCGAAGAACTAGAAGTAGAGATTCTGCCATTTACTGACTTATACGCAGACAAGGACTTCGCAGCTACAACAGCCAACCAATGGCATACTATTGCGACAGCTTCGACGATTTATACAACCTAGAAATTTATTACAAATAGCCAAACATCTCCTTTTAAATAAATGGAGATGTTTTTTGATTTGGGGATAGGGAAGGAGTATAATGAAAGTATAAGGATAGTTTGGAGGTCTGACCATGAAAAAGCTACTACTAGTCCTAGGTGCGAGTATGCTAGTTTTATCTGCTTGTCAAAAGACGACAGAAGATAGCGCAACTAGTTCGTTAACACCAAAAAACCAACAAACCAAGGAAGTAACCAACTATTTTCACTACCTAGCAGATTCCTATCAGAAGGCTCTTTCGCACGAAAAAGAAGTCAAGGACGCAACTGTTCAATCACCTATGGCTGCTACTCTTGTAGCCATGGAAAAACTCCAGTTATCTAATCCGACTGACCAAGCCTTGATTATGAAGAACTACTCGGATTTTCAGAAGCTAATCCAATACAACACGGAAAAGTGGCAGGAAGAGTTTGCAAGCTGGGCTGCTTCTATGGGACAGTTCTATCATAGACTAGAGCATAGAAATTTTGATGAAAAAAATGAACTCATCAAACAATTAGAAACAACGACTGTTTCTCAGAAAAGAGTCAGATGGAATATTTTCGGGGTATCCAGTGACAACGCCTATGATTACTTGGTTTTGGATGCCTACTATGACGATCAAGCCAGACATTTCTACCTATTTACACTCAAGAATGGGCAAGCACAGGTCTTACATGCCGATAAGACGTTAGAAACTATCAGTGCTGCAAACTTTGAAGAGACTGAAAACACAGATTTAGCACAAGGCTTTAAGGAATTTCTATTAAAAACGAGTATCACTAGAGAGAATGAGCCAGATATAGACAATAGTTCTCTAATAGACAAGATAAAAATAGCCATGGAATCCTACTCAGATAGTAAGGGTGAAAGATTTAAGTCAACTAGCCTAGCAACATATGGTCGCTATTATGGGCTTGCAGTTCCGGATCAGATGATGCAATATGGGCAAGTCGATGGAGTCAAATATACTTTTAAATGGCATGGCTATACTGTTGGTGTTGGAGAAAAACGATTTGAAATCTTGGCCTGTTATGTGAATGAAGCAGGGACAGAAGTGATTCTCTTTGGCTATAAGGATGGTCGCCCTACTATTTTACATACTGAGGGGCAACCGGAGATTAATCAAAACGAAGCAGGTGCTATTATAGATGCTCAAGTTCATTTTGTTGAATTTCACCAACCGATTTTAGAACAAGTTTTCAAGTAATAAATATGGGCAACACCTCTTGCAAGCAAGACGTTTCTCGTGAAACATCCTTCTTATATAAAAAGTTCTCCACATAAAATAATTTGTGGAGTTTTTTCTATAATTTGTAGTTTAAACTGTCCTAAAAATAAGAGTATACTATTTTTGTAAACGTTATCAAATCTAAAAATTGTGAGATTATTAAGTTTTAGAAAAATAAAAAGGGAGGAAATTATGAACAAGTTTTCAAAAACCTTGAGAGATAACTGGATTTTTCTCTTAATGGTTTTACCAGGGACACTTTGGTTGATTCTATTCTTCTACATCCCAGTATTTGGAAATGTGGTTGCCTTCAAAGACTACCATATGACTGGTGAAGGATTCGTCCACAGTATTATAAATAGTAAATGGGTTGGACTAGATAACTTCAAGTTCTTGTTTAGTTCGAAAGATGCCTTTGTCATCACTCGAAACACTGTGCTTTACAACCTTGGATTTATTTTTATCGGTTTGATTGTATCGGTTGGTATTGCCATTATCCTTAGTGAACTTCGCTCTAAGCAAATGGTTAAAATCTACCAAACATCTATGTTGTTCCCTTACTTCCTATCTTGGGTTATCATCAGTTTCTTTACAGATGCTTTCCTAAATATCGATAAAGGGCTTATTAACCACACCTTGGAAGCTCTTGGCATAAAGGGAATTAACTTTTACGCTGACATCAGTATCTGGCCTTATCTTCTCCTCTTCCTAGGTATCTGGAAAGGGTTTGGATATAGTAGTGTTATGTATTACGCAACAATCATGGGGATTGATCCAACCTACTACGAAGCAGCGACAGTGGACGGTGCTAGCAAATGGCAACGTATCCGCAACGTAACGATTCCTCAGTTGACACCACTTGTGACAGTATTGACCATCCTTGCAGTCGGAAACATCTTCCGTGCAGACTTCGGTCTTTTCTTCCAAATCCCTCACAATGCTGGTCAGCTCTATAGTGTAACAAACGTATTGGACGTCTATGTCTTTAACGGTTTGACTCAGACAGCAGATATCGGTATGGCTTCAGCAGCGGGTCTCTATCAGTCAGTTGTCGGTTTGATTCTGGTTATCCTATCAAACTTACTTGCAAGACGTGTAGATCCTAACTCAGCCCTATTCTAGAAAGGAGGAGCATATGGCAAAAAAAATTCAAAAAGAAAAAATTGATAATGTTGGCATACACTCCTTCAGCAAGAAAGCAGATATCTTCTTTAGTATCATATCTGGTTTGCTGGCCTTCTCTTGTATCTTGCCTTTTATCTTTGTCATCATTATCTCAGTTACAGATGAGAAGAGTATCGTTCAATATGGATATAGCTTCTTCCCATCACAATTTGGATTAGATGGTTTTGAGTTTTTGACTCAGTTTAAAGATAAGATTTTACAAGCGCTCTTTATCTCAGTGTTTGTGACAGTTGTAGGTACTTTGACAAACGTCTTCATCACTACAACTTATGCCTATGCCATCTCTCGTACAACATTTAAGTATCGTAAATTCTTTACAATCTTCGCTTTGCTTAGTATGTTGTTCAATGCTGGTTTGGTACCAGGTTATATCGTGGTAACTCAGTTGCTTCACCTTGGTGATACCATTTGGGCCTTGATTGTTCCGATGCTTCTATCACCATTCAATATCATGTTGATGCGTTCCTTCTTCAAGAAGACCATCCCAGAAGCAATCCTCGAATCGGCTCGTATCGATGGAGCTAGTGAAGCTCGAATCTTCTTCCAAATCTGTTTACCGCTCTCACTACCAGGTATCGCAACGATTACCCTATTGACAGCGCTTGGGTTCTGGAATGACTGGTTTAACGCCCTTCTTTACATCAAGAGTGATAACTTGTATCCATTGCAATATTTGCTCATGCAAATCCAAAACAACATGGATTACATTGCTAAGTCAGTTGGTATGTCAGGACAACTTGCGGTTGCCCTACCAAAAGAAACAGGTCGTATGGCCATGGTCGTAGTTGCGACTGTTCCGATTGCGATTCTCTACCCATTCTTCCAACGCTATTTTGTAAAAGGTTTGACTATCGGTGGTGTTAAAGAATAAGGAAGTCTAAGAAACAATGTTTCTTCTCTAACGCTGATTTTTCTGGCAAAGGAAAATCAACAATCTCAATTTGTTAATAACTTTAAAAATAAAAAAAGGAGTTTTTATAATGAAAAACTGGAAAAAATATGCTTTTGCATCTGCTAGCCTTGTCGCTTTAGCTGCTAGCCTTGCAGCTTGTGGAAACCTTAAAGGAAACAACCAAAAAGCTGCTGATTCAGCATCAGGTGATAAAACTGTTATCAAAATGTACCAAATCGGTGACAAACCAGATAACTTGGATGAATTGCTAGAAAATGCAAACAAAATCATCGGAGAAAAAGTTGGTGCTAAATTGGATATCCAATACCTTGGTTGGGGTGACTACGGTAAGAAAATGTCAGTTATCACTTCATCAGGTGAAAACTATGATATCGCATTTGCAGATAACTATGTAGTAAACGCTCAAAAGGGTGCTTATGCTGACTTGACAGAATTGTACAAGAAAGAAGGGGCTGATCTTTATAAAGCGCTTGACCCAGCTTACATCAAAGGTAACACTGTAAACGGTAAAATTTACTCTGTTCCAGTTGCAGCCAACGTTGCATCTTCACAAAACTTTGCTTTCAATGGCCCACTTCTTGAAAAATATGGAATCGATATCTCAGGTGTAACTTCATATGAAACACTTGAACCAGTATTGAAACAAATCAAAGAAAAAGCTCCAGATGTAATGCCATTCGCTGTTGGTAAAAACTTTATTCCATCAGAAAACTTTGACTACCCAGTTGCAAATGGACTTCCATTCGTCATCGACCTTGAAGGCGACACTACTAAGATCGTAAACCGTTACGAAGTGCCTCGTTTCGTAGAACACTTGAAGACTATGCACAAATACTATGAAGCAGGATACATTCCAAAAGACGTAGCAACAAGCGAAACTTCATATGACCTTACTCAAGATACTTGGCTTGTTCGCGAAGAAACAGTAGGACCAGCTGACTACGGTAGCAGCTTGCTTTCTCGTGTTGCTAACAGAGATATCCAAATCAAACCATTTACTAACTTCATCAAGAAGAACCAAACAACTCAAGTTGCTAACTTTGTAATCTCTAACAACTCTAAGAACAAAGAAAAAGCAATGGAAGTGTTGAACCTCTTGAACACTAACCCAGAACTCTTGAACGGACTTGTTTATGGACCAGAAGGCAAGAACTGGGAGAAAGTTGAAGGTAAAGAAAACCGTGTTAAAGTCCTTGATGGATACAAAGGAAACACTCACATGAGTGGATGGAACACTGGTAACAACTGGATTCTTTACATCAACGAAAACGTAACAGATGAGCAAATTGCACAATCTAAGAAAGACTTGGAAACTGCAAAAGAATCTCCAGCTCTTGGATTCATCTTCAACACTGACAACGTGAAATCTGAAATCTCAGCTATCACTAACACTATGCAACAATTCGATACAGCTATCAACACTGGTACTGTAGACCCAGAAAAAGCTATTCCAGAATTGATGGAAAAATTGAAATCTGAAGGTGCTTACCAAAAAGTATTGGATGAAATGCAAAAACAATACGACGAATTCTTGAAAAGCAAAAAATCATAAGACAAATTGATTTCGTGTATTCATTCCTAAAAGGAGCAATCACTGCCTTGTCTGGTTTTTCCAGATGAGGTGGTGATTCTTTTTATGGTAAATGCATATAATTATCTGTATTTGTATCTAGATAGTTGCTCTTACATATAACGTTGGACACAGACATATGAAAAATTATCATCTACTCTTTAAAACTAGTGCAATCTTATCTTACTTATTTTTCGTATATGGACTCTCTCAGTTAACACTTGTGGTTCAAAATTACTGGCAATTTTCTTCTCAGATAGGGAATTTTTTCTGGATTCAAAATCTTATCAGTCTTGTCTTTATTGGTCTCATGATATGGATTTTAGTCAAGACAGGACATGGCTACCTTTTTGTTATTCCAAAGAAAAAATGGCTATGGTATACAGTTTTGACGGTTCTTGTAACTGTACTTTGCATAACATTTAATTTCCAAACGGCAAGATATGTACAGTCAACCTCTGAGGGCTGGGCTGTATTAATCGGCTATAGTGGGACAAATTTTGCCGAGTTGTGTCTCTACTTGACCCTATTTTTCCTAGGTCCTCTGATGGAAGAGTTGATTTATAGAGGATTGCTCCAACATGCCTTCTTTAAAGATTCGAAATTTGGGCTTGACCTGATTCTTCCTTCGGTTTTATTTGCTCTTCCTCACTTTACAAGTTTTCCCAGTGTACTAGATATTCTTGTTTTTGCGACATTTGGAATCTTTTATGCGGGTCTAACTCGCTATACCAAGAGTATCTATCCCGGTTATATCGTTCATGTTATCAATAATATTGTCGCAACCTTACCGTTTTTGGTAACCTTTCTTCATCGAATATTTAGCTGAAACAAGATCTGAAACTGGGTCTTGTTTTCATTTTTCGGTCAAATAAATTGCATTCGCTTTCTTGGGAGAGTATACTGGTATAGTTGAATGAAAAATTCTGATAATTTAATCTTAGAAAAGAGAAGCAAATGTCAAAAGATATTCGAGTTTTACTTTACTATAAATATGTCCCAATCGAGAACGCAGAACAATTTGCGGCTGACCACTTGGCTTTCTGTAAATCAATCGGCCTCAAGGGCCGTATCCTAGTCGCTGACGAAGGGATCAACGGAACCGTTTCTGGTGACTACGAAACAACCCAAAAATACATGGACTATGTCCACAGCCTTCCAGGTATGGAAGACCTTTGGTTCAAGATTGATGAAGAAAGTGAGCAAGCTTTCAAGAAGATGTTTGTTCGCTACAAAAAGGAAATTGTCCACCTTGGGTTAGAGGATGAAAACTTTGATGAAGATATTAATCCACTTGAAACAACAGGTGCTTATTTGTCTCCAAAAGAGTTCAAAGAAGCTCTTTTAGATGAAGATACAGTCGTCCTTGATACTCGTAACGATTACGAGTACGACCTTGGACACTTCCGTGGAGCTATTCGCCCAGACATTCGCAACTTCCGCGAGTTGCCACAATGGGTTCGTGATAACAAGGAAAAATTCATGGACAAACGTGTCGTGGTATACTGTACAGGTGGAGTCCGCTGTGAGAAATTCTCAGGCTGGATGGTCCGTGAAGGCTATAAAGATGTCGGACAATTGCATGGTGGAATTGCGACTTATGGTAAAGATCCAGAAGTTCAAGGGGAACTTTGGGATGGGAAAATGTACGTTTTTGACGAGCGTATTGCAGTCGATGTCAACCATGTCAATCCAACTATCGTAGGGAAAGACTGGTTTGATGGAACACCATGTGAACGCTATGTCAACTGTGGAAATCCTTTCTGTAACCGCCGTATCTTGACATCAGAAGAAAATGAAGACAAGTACCTTCGTGGTTGCTCACACGAGTGTCGTGTTCACCCACGTAATCGCTATGTTTTAGAACATGAATTGACACAAGATCAAGTAATCGAACGTCTGACGGCGATTGGCGAAAACTTAGATTATTCTGAAGTTGTATAATAAACATTAACAGCCCTAAAAGGCTGTTTTTCTATGCTTTTTACTCAAAAATCTAAAGTTTGTTTCTGCATCTTTCAGTAAAATGGTGTATACTATATGTAAACGATTTCAAAGGAGACCATTATGGTTAAAACATTTTTTATTCCAAATAAACAAAGTATTTTAGGACAACAGGAGATTCTTACAGCTAAATCAATTTTAGGTTTGGTAGAAGGTTTAGAGTCCCATAGTTATGATGCTGTTTACCTCCGTCAACCTCTCAATCGCCTTGAGTATATCGAGTGTGCTGTTGTGGGAAAATCTCAGTTTCTCTTTAAAGTTTGCTACCTTGACTCTCAAAAAGGCTATCAGGTTGTCATTCCTGACTTGATTACAAGAGTTGACTGGAAGATTGTGGAAACTCTCTTGCAAGCCTTGTCTAGCAAGGTTGGTGAAGCAGTTGAAGGATTGGCAGACTTTGATTTGGAAAACTATTTCCAAGAAACTGTTAAGCACTATCTAGCTGATAAAGCTGCTCGTTTAGGTTTCTGTCAGGGTATTCTATCAACTATTTACTTTGATAAGAAGGATTTAGAAAGCTTTTTGGAAGAAGATGGCTTGGCACGTTTTGAAGAATTGGTTAAGAGGGTTCAAGGGTCGGATGCTTATCCTTCCAGCGCTAAATTCTATCCAGATGGTGAGGGTAAGGTTCATGGTATCTACCACCTAGCTCAGGGAGTTAAGACTGTTTTGCCAAAAGGTCCTGTTGTTCCTGTTCCTTATGCTGAGCAGTTGGCAGGTAAGGAACTTGTTTGGGAGATTGATCTGGTAAAAATCTCTGGAGATGGCTCAAAAGCAGAAGACTATGAAGCAGTAGCTAGACTGGATTATCAAGCCTTCTTAGAAGCTCTTCCAAAGGAACTTTGTCAGGATTTGGATGCCAACCAAATAGTGGTAGGACCTGTTTTGGGGGAAGATTTTGAGAACTTAGTAAAAGGTAACTAGAGGCCCAAATGAAAGATACTAGTTTTAAATAATGTGATAAGGCAGATCGTTTGGTCTGCTTTTTGTTTACACAAAAAATCCTGTCAGAGTGACAGGATTTTATCTTACATAAAAGCTAGGATTCGGAGATAGTCAGAAACCAGTGCCATTTCTGCTAGGAAGAAGAGAAATAGGACGCTTCCGTTGACGAGGATAGCCAAGAGCAGGCGATAAAAGGGATCAGTTGAGCTATTCTTACTCGGTCTTGAGATGATGTAGAAGTTGCCAAGTAGAACCATACCAATACTAATGAGACAGAGAAGAGCCGCAAAGCGTAGGCCATTAAAGAAGGCAAAGAAGCTAGCGACGCCTGTCAGTAGGATAGGAAGGGCGAAGAGCCTGCCATACTCTTGAAAGGCTCTTTCCAATGTCCAATCGCTGTCCTGATCGACAAAACGTTTGACTACGAATCCACCCATGAGGATTGAAAAGAAGAAGAGGCTTGTCGCTACTAAGATAGAGAAGATAGAAAAGAGATTGAGAGATGGGAATTGTTCCACGAAGTTGGAGTTGGCATCGATACTTGCCATGCGACCGTAGTAGCTATGTTTGGCATGGTAAACAGTAAAGAGGAAACTCGTAGCAGAAAAGATAGTTAGGAGTGCAAAGGCATTATAACTATGTTTTTTATCTGTATCAAAACGAGCTGTCGGCTCTTTGATAGCGCCTTGTAACCAGACCCAAAAATCAGCCAATTCTTCTTTGAAGATTGTAGTTTTTGTAGGGACAGGATCTGGGACAAATGGACTTTCCAAAGATTTGCTAGGCTGAGGTGCTTCCTTAACTGGTTTTTCTGCTTGGTCTGTCTTTGTTGCCAGTTCTTCTTGTTCTTCAGTCTCTACAGGTTCTTCTGACTTGTCTGTATTTGCAACGATTTCTTCGTGTTCGTCACTCTCTACTTTCTCTAGGTCAGCTTCTTGTTCGTCAGGATTGGCTTGAAGGCTTTCTTCAACCACTGGCAACTCTTCTTTTTCTTTTAACTCTTCTTGGGGAATGACTGGATCAGATGGGTTATCTTTTTTCTCATTGTTGGCTGTTTTCTCGAAATCAGCACTTTCGAACCATTCTTGAGTCATGATGGGACCTCCTTTTTTATTTTTGTTAGAGTATTAGTTATTCGTTATCGGTGTGAACGATTTCTCGAATTGGGTGAGCGATCCGGTTCGTCTGGAATGTTGATATCTTGACCTGCCTTTGCGACGAGGAGATCTTGCGTATCTTTTTTCTCTACTTTGTAAGGATTTGAGAATTCTTCGTCATTATTTACATGATTCCCCTGGACGGGATTCACTCCTTCTCGAGTTCGATGATAGATAGCCCCGTATTCTGATGAGAGATCGAGATTGATTCGTTCAAGCTCTTTTCGGGACAACATGAGTATGATGTCATTTTCTGCCTCGAATTCTACCTTACCGTGCACTTGGATATCGTCTACAGAGATATGTTCATGTTCTGCTTGGATGCGGCTATCTGTTAGACTGGTTTCAAATACATTGACAATTCCAGTTGTGGTCAGTTGGCTATTTTTTATTTCGCTATTAGTGATCCGAAGAAGATAGCCATTTGACTGGATTTTGGCATTGCTGAGTTTTGCTTTAGCAATCGAAAGGACACCATGGTCGACCTGGGCTGTTAGATTTTTTAACTCTCTTCCTTTCGGTAGTGATAGAACGACTTCATCATTACGTCTAGAGACTCCGCTTGCGATAAATAGGATTCCCTCAATACTAGAACCTACAGAAGGACGTGTAGTTGGCTTGGTGTCTGAAATCTCAAGAGTTTTTTCTTTGATAGAATGCTGGAGGTTTTCTTTTTCAGAGATGGTCGGGTGATACTGAAGGTGAATCTTATCATCGTTTGACTCCGTAATGACGAGCGAATGTTCTTTCAGTGAGATGTTAAGGTTTTCGATATCTTGATCAAAAACGAGTTCTTCCATTCGACTTTCAAATACTGGATTTTGAGACATTGCAAGGAGGCTTCTGACTCCGTCTGTTTGGATGCCGATGATCATCATGGAAAAACCGATGATACTGGTAACAACACCAAAGATAAGAAATCCTTTTGTCCATTTACGCATGTCTTTCACCTCTCTTTCCTCTATTAAGAATCCATTGGATGAGTCGAAGGACTAGTAATCCAAAGAAACGTGCTACATAGGAAGTCGCTAGTAAGACTAGAGACGAAGCTCCGATCGCTAGTAAACCTCCACCAAAAATCAGTACAAAAGCAGATGTCGATTCAGCCAGAACGTAGAAGCTTTCAAATAGGAGAACGCCTCCTAGGATTAGTCCAGCTACTGATACAGCAAAGAAGGCTATAAGTACGCTGACAGCAGCGATAAAAATCCCGATGATAGCCATGAGAAGAGCAATTCC
This sequence comes from Streptococcus infantis, assembly GCF_047463615.1. Taxonomy (GTDB): domain Bacteria; phylum Bacillota; class Bacilli; order Lactobacillales; family Streptococcaceae; genus Streptococcus; species Streptococcus infantis_X. The sequence continues at coordinate 19,953 of NZ_JASHDO010000008.1, forward strand.
GACTGGAATTCCGATAGGAGCTGCAAGAAGGGCTAGTAGAGCGATGCGTAAAATATGGCGGTCGTTCTTACTGGAATTTTCTTCGTTGATTTTCTTATCAAGAAGTGTAGTCAGGACATCATGGGCAGCTTCTTTTGGACTTCCCAGGCTAGCGATAAGCTCCTCCTCACCTTCTGGACCCGCATCATCAAAGAGTTCTTTGAAGTAATCCATGGCTTCAATGCGATCAGATTGAGGAAGCTTCATCAGATAGGCTTCAAGCTGATTCAAATATTCAGTTCTTGTCATGGCGAATGCTCCCTTCTATGATGCCATTGATGGTGTCAGTGTAGAGTGTCCACTCTTCTCTGAGTACAAATAGTTGCTCCTCCCCAATCTCTGTCAAGGAGTAGTACTTCCGCATCCGACCTTGGTATTCGCGAGAGTATGTAGTCAGATAGCGGTTGGTATCCAGTTTTTTCAAGATGGGGTAGAGGGTAGATTCCTTGATTTTGGCAATGAGTTTAATGGTTTGGCTAATCTCATAACCATAGGAATCCCCTTGTTCTAGGATGGCCAAGATGAGAAATTCAATCAAAGCCGCTGATGTTGGAAAATACATGGGGCACCTCCTTTTTTAGTATGTAAAAATTTTATATATAATTATTCTACACATACATCATACATCTAAATGTAAGCCCTGTCAAGTAATATGTGTAAAATTTTTATATATAAAAAATCTCCTAGTAAAAACTAGAAGATTAAAGGTTGTTTTGCATTACTTTGAGGCAATGCTTATCTGTAATCCTCATCATAAATGGGCGGAAGATAAAAATACTTGTCTTCAATCTTGATTTTGGCACAGAGGATGCCGTTTTGATAGACATATCCGTTAAATGGAGGATAGCTATCCAAGTTTTTTAGGATATTCTCAGGCAAAGAACTAAAATTGTAATCCCTCAAGGCACCAGAACCAATCAATCTTTCAGTCCGATAAGCCTTGATTTCTTTTTCATATTTTTTGAGAAATGCTTCTCGTTTGCTTTCAAAGAGAGCCAAATCTCCGTCATCTAACTCGTAATAGCGTTCGTAACCAGCAATCCAAGAAATATAAACACACAGTAAAGATTTTTCTATCTCTGGAGAGTAGCCAATTGTAAAGTAATTTTCTTTGTCGACCTGCCGATTTTCTACTGTGATAGTCTGTATAAAGTTAGTCATGATAATCTCCGTTTCAAGAATGAACTAGAAATGCTTCTCATTTAAAAATCTTTTAGCTCATCAAAGATTTCTATAAATTTTTCTTTGTCCATCCCTAAATTTTCAGGTAGTAAATCTAAGATCTCGACCAGGGCATCATAGATATCCTCTCTCTCGATTGTTTCAATAAAACAGTTACGCTTGTCCATTTTATTGAAACCTTGAGTATATTCTCTTATGAGGGCTTCTATGTGTTTCATAGTATCCTCGTTGGGGTTTTCTAGAAGCTTTATAAGACTTGCTCTAGTCTTTCTATATAGAGAGGCTGCTTTTTTTGCGTTTGCGGTTGAAATATTCTCTTGTCCATCCCATGAGCGAAATGGATTGTCTAGGTTTTGGGCTAGCCATTCAGCTTTTCTCGGTTTTGTTATCCAAAGATTCAGTCCCTTGTCTTGCTGTTTTTCATAATATTTTTTGGCTACTTTAGCGGCCTCTTCTGGTAAGCTGCTCATCCAAAACATGCTTAATCGAGGTAAATCTTCTGGTTTGGGAATATCCTCTGCAGTAAAGCCAAACAAATCAACAGTGGAAAACATGACTAACTCTTTGAACTCTGATAATTTATGGAAATTGAGAATATGACCAGGTTTCCCCCATAATCTTAATTCCCTAAGCCTTGGATAGTTATTCAAGATTTGTGCAAAGTCTATTTCAAGGATGTTAGAACAATGGATGGCTCCTAAATCTTTTAATCCCAGTACCTTAGGTAGAGAACGATCAAGTTGTAATCGTAAGCTGGCTCCATGGTCCTTTACAAGTATTTGACAATTGTCGCTCATGTCTCCTAATAAGACTAGCTCCTCCAAATCATCGTTCAGTCTAAGTTCCTCTACTCCTGTCAAATCAATGGAAAGTCGATGTATGGATGTCTTAGAAAAATCCAGTTTTGTTTGTCCATGATTTTTAAGAACTAGTTCTGTAATAAAAGGAGTTGATTGCAAATACTCATATATATTTTTGTGCCATTTAGTTAATGCTAACTTAGATAAGCAAGGAAAGACTTTTAATTCTAATGCGTCTTCAAAAGGCGTCCACTCGTCATTGATATTGTGTTTAGAAATACGGCATTCATTTCCTGCAAATGAAACTTTTTCCTTGCTTTTATCTGCTTTCTTAAATAAATCTCTTTTTTCTTTTGGGATTTCTTGCCATTTCAGTTGCCTATAAATATCGTAACCATTCCCCCAAAACATAGCATAAGTATTGGTGCTTTCAGTTGTTAAAGGAGATCTATTACCAATAAAAATATAATTTGACGGTACATGAATATCAACATTACTCAGATGCAAGCCTCTATCCCAGTACATAAAATCAATGTACAGTGGCTTTAAGAAAGATAGTTCTTCTTCTGTAAGAGGTTGATCTCCTGACCAGTCTAATGACAGCAGGACAGCCTGCGGCTTTTTCTCCCCCTCTTCTATCTTGGTTATCTGACAAGCTGTGTATTTTTTTAGATGGAAATTGTAAACACAATAGACGTCCCCTGTTTTTGCTAGCATACAAATTTCTCCTTATATGATTCGATGGTCCTTGGTTAATCGAGATTTTTTATCTAATCAAAATTTCTTAATGGTGTTAAAACAATTATAAATGTAGACGTTTTTAATTTTAACTTTAGCATCGCTTCAACTATCAATTCCGAAAGTAATAACCTTTTATGTACCCAAACAGTGCTACTCCTAATAAATTTTAATCGAAGTTTTCCTAGCTTTATTATATCATTTTTGCGCATAGTAAGAGTAGTATGCTTGGTAAATCTATACTTTGTAAAATGTTGTGAAGGTCCCAAAAAACCAGACTCAGTCTGGCTTGAAAAGTGTGTTTATCTGTGGTAAATTCTTTTAGATTTTATGAGTGTTATGTAGAATAGGAGTATATCTATCTGAATTTTATCGTAGATTTTTTATACTTAATTTTCTTATCTAAGAGTTTTAATAGGGGAGTCACGTATTCAGGATTCGGAAACTTGGGACCGAAAATGACTTCATCGATTTGAATGTTTTCTTTTATCTCAAGATAAAGTTTACCGAATTCAGGAGAATAATCAATTTTTATCTTGTCATTATCTGATCTTAGGTTAGCATATTGCAAAATACGCAATTCTTCTTCATACTTATAATCAACCGATTTGAATAGGTAGCGGATTTCTTCAATACAGTCAGCGATAGCTTTTTTATAGAATGGATCCCCAGAATTTTTATAGTCCCTTAATTCTGATTTTAAATCTACCAACAATCCTTTTAGTCGCGTTACTTCTTCACTGGTGAATAGTTCAGTTTCTTCGATGTCGAATTGATCATCGGAGTAATGAACATAAGCTACGCGATATAAATAATCCCTATTATTATTTGATATAGAATGTTTGCCTTCAGAGATTTGTACATTTTCATTTCCTATAATCGTCATCTCTTTGCCGGATTCATTTAGAGAGATATCGTTTGGAATTTCAACGTTTGAATTCATTTTATGACTGATTTGTTTATCTGAGTTTTTTTGATACCAAGGAAGGTCACTTAGTGAATGATAATGTGCAAAATCATTTTCATTTAGTACAATACAGACTCCTTCTGCGTTATTTCCATATTGCGACCACATGGCTAAATCATCTGTTTTGCTAGTGAAACTCATTAAAAACCAAGAGCTAGGATCCAAAGGATTGCGTTTTTCTAATTTTAAAATGTCTTCTAGAATGACACCTTCTTCAGGATCGTTCATATAGTTGGCGTTATTTAGGTGTGTCTTTCCTGAGATGGAGAATGGAGCTTTTTCTTCTTTTCCTAGTATGCTTTGGAGTGCTTTTCCTGAAGTATAGTGACCAAATTTTAGTTTTCTATTTTTTTCCTCAGCCTTTAATCCGAGCTCATACTTGAGTTGTTGAACAAGAGTATAAATTTTGATTAACTGATTGATTTTTGGGGAGTCATCTCTGTAATAATCTATCCATGCTTTTAAAATATCATATTTTGTATCAGAGATAATACCAAGTTTTAAGGTGCGAATAAGCAAATTTTTCTCTTTATCCTCCTTTTCTTCTTTAATTGATGAATTAAAACAAAGTTGATCCAGAGCTTTTATGATATTAGTAGTAGGAAACTGAACTTGATCTTGTTCAAATTGTTCTTCATTTTCGAGTATCTCGATTAGAATATTTAAAATGTTGATACTTGGGATAGATCTCAAAGATTGACAGATATCATTTACAAGAGTTGAATGCTCGATCAGATTATTAGTTGCAAAATCTTTCCTGGCTGTAAGATACTGGACAGTGATCTCTTCAGATTGTTCGAAGTTATGGTATAACCTTGTTAACTTATCCATAGTTTCAAATTTTTCAGCTTGGTGTGGTTGTTTAGTGATGATATTCGCAAGAACTTCAGAGTAGCATAAATTGATATCTTCATTTTTTTCAAAATTAAAAGCTATTTTTTTAAGTTTAGAAGCAGTATCATTTAATTTATCTAAATTGGCTTGCTCAAGTGACAAATTAACTAAAGCCATAGCATAATTTAATGCAATATCTTGATACTTATTGAATTTTTTATAAATAGTTTGAATTTTCTGAACAGTTTTAGTGATATCTTCTAATTTCGTCTGTTCAGCTGATAGGCTAACTAAAACCATAGCATACTGCAAAGCAATATCTTGAGGTTCATTGAACTTTTTATATATAGCTTGAATTTTCTGAGCATTTTCAGAAATTTCTTCTGGTTCAGTCTGTTTGATTGATAAATTAACCAAAGCCATAGCATAATTTAATGCAATATCTTGATACTTATCGAATTTTTTATAGATAGTTTGAATTTTCTGAACAGTTTTAGTGATATCTTCTAATTTTGTCTGTTCAGCTGATAGGCTGACTAAAACCATAGCATACTGCAAAGCTATATCTTGAGGTTCATTGAACTTTTTATATATAGCTTGAATTTTTTGAGCATTTTCAGAAATTTCTTCTGGTTCAGTCTGTTTGATTGATAAATTAACCAAAGCCATAGCATACCGTAAAGCAATGAGTTCTGAATTTTGAAATTTTAAGGTTAAAGCTTCTAGTTCAGAGATAGTTTCTTTACGTTGTTTGATATCATTTTGCTGGTTTGAAAGATTGACTAAAGAGCTAGCATACCGTAAAGCAATAAGTTCCGAATATTGAAATTTTAAGGTTAAAACTTCTAGTTTAGATACAATTTCTTTACGATCGTTGATATCATTTTGCTGGTTTGAAAGATTGAATAAAGCGTTAGCATACCGTAAAGCAATGTCTTGAGAATTTTGAAACTTTAATGTTAGGTCTTCTAGTTTAGATATAGTTTCTTTACGATCGTTGATATCATTTTGGTTGTTTGAAAGATTGAATAAAGCCATAGCATAACGTAATGCAATGTCTTCAGAATGCTTGAATTGGTCAAAGATTTCTTTGACCAATTCAGCGGTCTTCAATCTGTCCTCAACATTTTCTTGTTTAGCTGACAAATTGACTAAAGCCATAGCATAATGTAAAGCAATATCTTCAGAGTGCTTGAAAAACTCAAAAATTTGTTTGACAGAATTAACAGTGTTCAGTACATCCTCAACATTTTCTTGTTCAAACAATAAATTAACTAAAGTCTTAGCATAACGTAAAGCTATCTCTTCAGATTCTGGAAATTGCTCATAAATTATTCTTGCCTTTTCTGCTAGATCTTCACAGGCAGTCTTATCTGTCTGCTCTACTGATAAGTCAAGGAGCTTATCTAACTCTGCTACACTTTCTTTCAACTTGTAATTCTGTTCATCCATACTATGCCCTCACTTTGAAATAGTAATTATTGCTAGTTCAAACTAATCCGCCTTTTCGTTTCATAATTAGTTTCTACATATTTTATTATATCAAAAACCATATTTTTCTCCTAGTATATGTATGATGCTTTTTAAACATATACTCATACAAAAAACCAGACTCAGTCTGGCTTGGAAAGTGTGTTTATCTGTGGTAAATCCTAAAACCTTTTTAGAGGATTTTCTTAGTTTTATCTACCATAAAGAGGGAGATTGTCATGATGATATCAATTACTAGAAGAATCAGTACCGCTGGAACCCAAGACTGGAACATGTTAAAACTGTAACCAAAGAGAGTTGGTCCAAAGGCGGCAAAGATATAGCCTCCAGTCTGAGCCAGACCGGATAATTGGGCAGTTTTTTCCGGCGAGCTTGTTTTAATTGAGAAGCAAACCATGAGATAAGGAAAGAGAGCGCTACAGGCAGTGCCAATCAAGAGATGGGCAACTAACCAATAAAAGAAATTGTTGCTCGGGTATAGAAGCATAGCAATTCCTAACATACCAGCCAGAGAGATGACTGCTAACATGATTTGACGGTGACGATTTGACAAACGCGTCGTTAAACTTGGAATGGTCATGGAGAAGGGAATGCTAATTAGTGAAAAGATAGAAGCCAGAAGTCCGGCATCCGTATGAGCTAGCCCTGCACTGATGGCCATGGTTGGTAACCAGGTCATGCTGGTATAGAAGAGTAGGGACTGAAGTCCACCAAAAACGATGATGGCCCAGACATTTTTATTTTTTAAGATATTCTCTTTCTCTTGTTTTTTCTCATGTCCTTCTAGAAAATGATTGCGACTATGGTTGGGTAGCCAAATGAAGAAGGTTAGCAAACAGAGAAGGCTTAGACAAAGGATCAAGCCTTTCCAAGAAGTTGCTTGAGTGATGGGGACAGCGATGTAAGAGGAGAGGGCAGTTGCAATCCCCATGGACGTTACATAAAGTGTTGTCAGAAAACTGATTTTTTGCGGATAGTTGGCCTGAATCATACTTGGGAGGAGTACATTGAAAATGGCGATGCTCGCTCCGATGATCAGAGTTCCTAGATAGAGAAGGGGAAGATTGAAGATACGAATGACAGAACCAATAGTTAAGAGGAGGAGACAGTAAGTGAAAAGGTGCTCGAGTCCAATCTTTTGAGCCAAACGGGTCGCAAAAGAGGAGAAAAGAGCAAACATTAAGAGAGGAAGGCTGGTCAAAACACCAAGTGAGCTGACTTCAATTCCTAAACCTTGAGCAATATCTCCCAAAACAGTTGGCAAAGCTGTGAAAGGAGCTCTTAAGACCGCTCCGATTAAGATAATTCCTAGAATAAAAAAGAGTGATCGTTTTTTCATGTGAACCTCAATAAGCTGATTTTGATAACAGCTTATTTTAAGTTTTTTTCCAAGAGATGTCAAGCTAGAGTAGGGAGATTCGGTTTTTAACTTAAACTAAATAAAAGTAAAGAAGGATGAATTGTTTACTAGTTTTTTTCTGGGATTCAAATAAAAATAGGAAAGTCTGGAAATTTGTGATAAAATAGTGGAAGAAAATCTATACATTGGAGAAAAACTGTGTCTGAAAATCGGAAATTTAGTGTCTTGATGTCAGTCTATATCAAAGAAAACCCTACCTTTCTAGAAGAAGCGGTAGAGAGTATCTTACATCAAACGCTCAAACCTAGCGAAGTGGTTATCGTCGAAGACGGTCCATTGACACCTGAACTCTATCAAGTTTTGGAAAAATTGGAAACACAGTCAAGTATTCCGATCAAACGCTATCCACTTGAACAAAACCGAGGCTTAGGCTTAGCGCTTCAGTATGGCGTCTTACAGTGCCAATATGACGTCATTGCTCGTATGGATACAGATGATATTGCTGTCGAAGACCGTTTCGAACAACAGTTCGAATTGATGGAAACAGAGAATTTGGATTTGCTGGGTGGTCATATTGCAGAATTTATCGATCAACCAGACGAGATTGTGTCTTACCGTCGTGTGCCGACTAAGCATGAGGATATCATTGCCTACCAACGTATGAGAAGTGCCTTCAATCACATGACGGTCATGTTCAAAAAAGAGATGGTTTTAAAAGCAGGCAACTATGAAGATGGTCTTTATATGGAAGATGACCTGCTTTGGCTCAATATGATTAGCGCTGGTGCTCGGACTGGAAATGTGGATCAGATTCTTTGTAAGGTTCGAGTGGGAGCAGGGATGTTTGAACGCCGGGGTGGTCTTCGCTATCTCAAACTCTATCGCCAAGCGCGTCAAAGAATGCACGCGCGTGGACAGATTTCTTATGGCGAATATCTGAAAAGTGTTTTAATCCAAGTTGTCGTTGCCCTATGTCCAGGATTTGTAAGACAGTTTATATTTTTAAAACTATTGAGAAAAAGCAAATAGCTCATCAGTTTAAAAAAACATCTTGTAATTGCTAGAAAATGTGATTTTGTGTAGGAGGATACCATTCACATGAACAAAAAAATGACAGATTATGTAATTGATCTGGTTGAAGTACTAAATAAACAACAAAAACAAGTCTTTTGGGGGATTTTTGATGCTGCCAGCATGATTTCCTCTATCATTGTTTCTTATATTTTATTTTATGGATTGATCAATCCAGCACCTGTGGACTATGTCATCTATACTAGCTTGACCTTCTTGTTCTATCAAATCATGATTGGATTCTGGGGGCTCAATGCCAGCATTAGTCGCTATAGCAAAATCACAGACTTTATGAAGATATTCATCGGAGTAAGTGTCAGCAGTGTCTTGTCTTATCTTATTTGCTACGCCTTCTTGCCACTTTTCTCTGTGCGTTTCATTGTCCTCTTTATCTTGCTCAGCACCTTCTTGATCTTACTCCCTCGTATCACTTGGCAGTTGATCTATTCTAGACGTAAAAAGGGTGATGGAGAAGGGGAACACCGTCGTACCTTCTTGATTGGTGCCGGGGACGGTGGAGCTCTCTTTATGAACAGCTACCAACATCCTACGAGTGATCTTGAGTTAGTCGGTATTTTGGACAATGATGAAAAGAAAAAAGGTCAGAAGCTCGGCGGTATCCCAGTTTTAGGTTCCTATGATCAGTTGCCAGAATTGGCCAAACGTCATCAGATTGAGAAAGTCATTGTTGCGATTCCTTCCCTTGATCCGTCAGAGTATGAGCGCATCTTAAAAATGTGTAATCAACTTGGCTTGAAGTGTTATAAGATGCCTAAGATTGAGTCGGTTGTCCAAGGTATCCATCCGCAAGTGGGTGGCTTCCAAAAGATTGATATTACGGACCTTTTGGGGCGTAAAGAAATTAAACTTGATGAGTCACGCCTAGGATCAGAAATTACTGGTAAAACCATCCTAGTGACAGGAGCAGGAGGTTCTATCGGTTCTGAAATTTGTCGTCAGGTTAGTCGCTTCAATCCAGAGCGCGTGGTTCTTTTGGGACACGGGGAAAATTCGATTTATCTGATTTATCATGAATTGATTCGTAGCTTCCAAGGAATTGACTATGTTCCTGTGATTGCAGATATTCAAGACTACGATCGCTTGCTTCAAGTGTTTGAGAAGTATGAACCAGCTATTGTTTACCACGCTGCTGCCCATAAGCATGTGCCGATGATGGAACGTAATCCCAAAGAAGCCTTTAAAAATAACATCCTCGGAACTTATAACGTTGCCAAGGCAGTTGATGTAGCTAAGGTGCCGAAGATGGTCATGATTTCGACAGATAAGGCAGTTAATCCACCAAACGTTATGGGAGCTACCAAACGTGTGGCAGAGTTGATTGTTACAGGATTCAACCAACGTAGTCAGTCTACCTATTGTGCCGTTCGTTTCGGGAATGTTCTTGGTAGCCGTGGTAGTGTGATTCCTGTCTTTGAGCGTCAGATTGCAGAGGGTGGTCCAGTGACCGTGACAGACTTCCGTATGACTCGTTACTTTATGACTATTCCAGAAGCTAGTCGTTTGGTTATCCATGCAGGAGCTTATGCCAAAGATGGAGAAGTCTTCATCCTTGATATGGGGCAACCTGTTAAGATTTATGATTTGGCCAAGAAAATGGTTCTTCTCAGTGGACGTACTGAAAATGAAATTCCGATTGTAGAAGTGGGGATCCGTCCAGGTGAAAAACTCTATGAGGAGTTGCTAGTATCAACCGAATTAGTGGATAATCAAGTCATGGATAAAATTTTTGTAGGTAAGGTTAATGTCATGCCACTTGAAGTCATCAATCAAAAGATTGAAGAATTCCGTGCCTTGCGAGGTTCTGAGTTGAAGCAAGCCATTATCGGTTTTGCCAATGAAACAACTCACGCTGATTAAAAACAAAACTAAGGTATTATCCCTAGAACTCTTTTTGATAGGAGGGAAGGGATAGTATCTTTTTTTTTCTAGATTTGGAGAGACTTTCAGAGTTTTTTGAACAAACTTGTTATTATTGAACAGATATGATAAACTATAGTAAATAAAAAAATTAGGGAGTAACTTATGATTAACGCATATAAAAGTTTCTTTAAAGGTTATGTAGATTTTACAGGCCGTTCAACACGTTCAGAGTATTGGTGGGTTTGGTTAACAAACATAATCCTCCTTGTCCCTTTTTACTCAGCATATTTTAATGTTATATTTAGCGAAGGAAGCGAGGGTGCTTTTCTTGCCTTTGGTGGCCTTGCTATTATTTACATGATTTTTGGTCTGGCACTTTTCTTGCCTTGGCTTGCGTTGACAGTTCGTCGTCTCCGTGACGCTGGTTTCCATTGGGCACTCATTTTCGTTGGCTTTATCCCAATGGTTGGAGGAATTGCTTTACTAGTCTTGTTAGCTATGCCAAGCAAGGAAGTAGAGGTAGTAACCCTTAATAAAGCTGAAAAAGTTGAAGTTGAAGAAGTTGTGGAAGTTTCACCTTTCGAAGAACCAGACAACAAATAGGATAGCCAAACTTCACCATCTATTTAGTTGACTAGCATTCTTCCTACTAGTAGGTAAATCACTAACACTCCCATATCCATTTGTGGATTGAGGAGTGTTTTATTTGTAAATATTGGTGATTTCTAGCAGTATTTGAGAGACTAACATATACAACCAATCAATTAGGAGTAGCGTATGATTCAGGCATATAAAAATTTCTTTAAAGGCTATGCAGATTTTACAGGCCGTTCAACACGTTCAGACTTTTGGTGGGTTTGGCTGATGAATAGTATTTTGTTCCTACCCCTTTATATATTCTGGTTTCAAATGGCCTTGAAGGATGCCGGAGGAACAGATCCTATTTTAGGAGTAGCAATCATAAGTGTTTATATGATTTTAGCTATAGTGTTATTTACACCAAGCCTTGCTGTAAAAGTTCGCCGTTTGCGTGATGCAGGTCTTCACTGGGCCTTCATCTTCCTTCACTTCGTTCCAATGGGTGGTATCGCTCTTTTGGTCTTGCTAGCTATGCCCACTAAGGAAGTAGAAACAGTCACTATCGATAGATCTAAAGAAGTTGAAGCCGAAGAAGTTTCCCCTTTTGAATAATGTAACCAATGTGAGGAAAGGTATTTTTCCGAGTCAAGTACAGATAAAAAGACTCCCAAGTCTAGGAGATACTAGATTTGGGGGTCTTTTGCTTAATCTTTCTTCTGTAAATGATTTAAAATATCTTCTGTTTGGTGAGCAATCCAGTCAGGATGATAGTCCATGAGGTCTTTCTCCTCACCGAATCCCCAGGTTACTGCTAGTTTTTTAATACCAGTTTCTTGGGCACCAATCATATCAAACTTGGTATCTCCGATAATAACGACCGTTTCAGGAGCTAGATGATGGGTTTCCAGAGCCTGACGAATGACATCTGCCTTGTGCAGGGCTTGAGGACTTGAACCATAGATGCCGTCAAAGAAGTGGTCAATCTCAAAATTACTAGTCATATCAACTGCTGTTGGTGTATTTTTGGTTGTTGTGATATAGAGAGGATATTGTTCAGCTAGTTCTACGAGTAAATCTTTGATATGAGGATAAAGCTGGGCTTCGTAAACACCCTTTTCCTTATAGTAGGAGCGATAAAGCTGGATAGCTTGATCAATCTGCTCAGTCGGTAAGCAAGTGGCAAAGCTGGTTTCTAGCGGAGGCCCCATAAAACCACGAATAGTCTTGGCATCAGGGCTTGTCACTCCCAGTTGCTCAAAGGTATAGGTGAAACCATTGTGGATACCGATAGAACTATCAACTAGCGTTCCATCTAAATCGAAAAAAATAGCAGAAATTGATGACATATACTCTCCTAATGATTTTGAAATTATTCGCCGAAGATTTCTTTTTGAAGGCGACGACCTGTAGGTGTGGCAGCGAGCCCCCCTTCAGCAGTTTCACGGAAGGCAGTTGGTAAGCTAGATCCTACTTGATACATGGCGTCAATGACCTCATCAACTGGGATTTTTGATTCGATACCAGCCAGAGCCATATCGGCTGCGATGAAGGCAAAGCTTGCTCCCATAGCGTTACGCTTGACACAAGGAACTTCAACCAAGCCTGCAACAGGGTCACAAATGAGACCGAGCATATTTTTAATGACAAAAGCCAAGGCCTGGCTAGCTTGATAGGGACTTCCTCCAGCAGCTAAGGTCAGGGCAGCGGCACTCATGGCAGAAGCAGAGCCAACCTCTGCTTGGCAGCCTCCTTCAGCTCCTGAGATAGAAGCGTTGTTAGCAATGACGAGCCCGAAAGCGCCAGCAGCAAAGAGAAAGTCTAGTTGTTGCTCATGAGTTAAATCCAACTTTTCAATAGCAGCAGTGAGAACGGCTGGAAGGCAGCCAGCACTACCAGCTGTCGGAGTGGCACAGACCAAACCCATCTTGGCATTGTGTTCATTAACGGCGATAGCATTACGAGCAGCAGACAAGACAGTTAAGTCTGATAAGGTCTTTCCTTTTTTGATGTAGTGGTCAAGCTTGGCAGCGTCACCACCTGTCAAACCGCTACGAGATTTCTTTTCACTAAGACCAAGCTCAACTGAAGCTTTCATGACTTCAAGGTTGCGCTCCATGAGAAGGAGAACTTCTTCACGTTCACGACCTGTTAGCTCAAACTCAGTCCTAATCATGAGTTCAGCAACATTTCCTTGAAAATCAAGTTCGGCTTGTTGGACTAATTCTTTGATAGAGTAAAACATATTTCCTCCTATTGAAAGAAATTGACATTGTGCAGATGAGGAATTTTACGAATTTCTTCGATAGATTCGTCACAGTTGCGACTATCAACTTCGATAATCATAATGGCTTTCTCACCAGCCTTTTCTCGGGTCACATTCATCTGAGCGATGTTGATATCAAAGCGAGAGAGGGCCTCTGTCACGTGAGCAATCATACCAGGAACATCCTGATGGACAATGATGATAGTAGGAGTATTCATATTAAGGGATACCGCAAAACCATTGAGCTCTGTCACCTGGATATTACCGCCACCAATTGAAATTCCTGTGACACTGATAGTCTTACGATCGTTCTTCACAGTGATTTTCGTAGTGTTTGGATGAGGTGCGTTGCTGTCTTTTTGGATAGTCCAGACGATTTTGATGCCACGCTTGTGGGCGATTTCTAAACTGTTAGGGATTTCTGGATCATCTGTATCCATTCCTAAGATTCCAGCGACAAGGGCCAGGTCTGTCCCGTGTCCACGATAGGTTTTTGCAAAAGAGTTAAAAAGTTGGAATTCGACCTCAGTTGGAGTATCATCAAAGATAGATGAAACGATTTTCCCGATACGAACAGCTCCTGCCGTGTGGCTACTAGATGGCCCAATCATGACTGGTCCAATGATATCAAAGACAGATTGAAAACGAAGTGATTGCATCTGTTTCCCCTTCAAAAGATTCTTACCTCTATTATATCAAAGATTAGATGCAAGCGCTCAATTCCATGATGAAATATCTAAAATCCTCGTAAAGCCTATAAAATCAAGCCTTTTGTAACAAAAAAAGGTTATTTAAGTGAAATAAAACATAGTCTTGTAACATTTCTACATAAAAACGTCAAGAAACAGTAATAATAGTAGGGTATGATGGAAATATAAGAAAGAAGGAGAAACTTTTTAAATGAAATCAACTATTAAAACAAAATTTGCAGGATTGGCAGTCGTACTTGGATTCCTTGCACCATCACTAACTTTTGCACAAGAAACAACAACTTACACAGTAAAATCAGGTGACACTCTTTCAGAAATTGCAGAAACACACAACACAACAGTTGAAAAATTGGCTGAATTGAATAATATTGAAAATATTGACCTTATCTTTGTAGACCAAGTCTTGATTATTGATGGTCCAGCTGCTGCAGTAGCTGCAACCACTTCAACCACTTATGAGGCTCCAGCTACAACAGAGGCAACAACAGAAGCTGTAACTTATGAAGCAGAAGCAACTGAAAAAACAACTTATGAAGCACCAGCAGCACCAGTTGTGGAAGAAAGCTACACTGCTCCAGCAGCAACAGTGAGCGGATCTGAAGCAGAAGCCAAAGAATGGATCGCTCAAAAAGAATCAGGCGGTAGCTACACAGCTACAAACGGACGTTACATCGGACGTTACCAATTGACAGATTCTTACTTGAACGGTGACTACTCAGCTGAAAACCAAGAACGTGTAGCAGACGCTTATGTTGCAGGACGTTACGGTTCATGGACAGCTGCTAAGAACTTCTGGCTTAACAACGGTTGGTATTAAGAACATATAGAAAAGGAAGTCTCAATGACTTTCTTTTTTGTTTACAAAGATAGCAACTTCTCGCTCTAGCTCTGTTAGTAAGTGTACATCTTCTACTAGTTTAGCTAAGGAGAGTCCATTTTGTATCAACTGAGCATCATTATCACAAATGCCTATACGAATATAGGAAAACGCAAGTGTATCATACTTTTTGCTTGCTTTTGCCTCCTCTAAGAGAGTGTAGCAAAGCTGTTTGCAAAGCAACTTATCACCATTGTAAAGATAAAGAGTTGAGAGATTCAAAAGCAACATCATACGAAACTGAAAGACAGGAGCATAGTGTTTATAAACCTCTAGTCGTTCGAGAATTTTTTCAGTAATCTGATGAATATACTCCATAGGAAAAGAGAATGGTATTAAGGACTTTGAGGTCGCTCTCATACCAAGTATCTTGTTTCTCAATCTTATCCCATAGTATGTTTACAATGTTGTCAACCTTACTTGACAATTTTTCTATCCCATTTTCACGGATGTAGATAACGATTTCGAGCATGTCTTGTAACTGCTGGATGGTAAATCATGGTGTGTTTTTAGATAATATTGGCATTTTTTGAGTAATTTACTTAAGTCGCTCGTACCACTAATAGAAGCTGTTTTTAGAAAAGTTTGCATGATAGTTGATCGTTCACTTGGGTGGTAGAGATAGCAAATATATTCAAACTCTTCAAAACTCATATTGATTGCCGGAGAAGAAATTCCATATTCTCATATTTTGAAGTTGTTTTTCCACTTTCGATTTTTGATAGGCTGGTTCTTGAAAGGACGCTGCCACAGACATCTTCTTGGGTTAATTCTTTTGACTCACGGATTTCTTTATAAACATTTCCAAAATCGTAGCGCATGTTCTCCTCCTGGTCGTGAAAAAAGTTAAC
The DNA here is from genome assembly GCF_047463615.1 of Streptococcus infantis. Lineage (GTDB taxonomy): Bacteria > Bacillota > Bacilli > Lactobacillales > Streptococcaceae > Streptococcus > Streptococcus infantis_X. Next base: position 35,596 of record NZ_JASHDO010000008.1, read on the forward strand.
AAAAAATTGAATTCTATTAAAAATATTGTATTATAAGAATATATAAAACAAATAAAAAATATTTTGTATTTTAGTATGTAAAGGAGAATCGTTACATGAAACATTTTTTTGCAGGAATTGGTGAGATTCATTTTTTGTTATTTTTATTATATCTAAGCATGTCTACTAGTCCAATTATTGGACTAGTGATTGGACATACTAAAATAAATCTAATAAATTCTATTATTATGGCTCTTGGTATGATACTGGCATTAATTTTGGTATTATCAAGGGTGTATAGAAAATATTTTTATAGAGACGAAGATGACTAAAGTTTTAATCAATAATTGGCTCCATAATATTTATAGGGAATTTACCCACTACAAATATTATAAAGCCCTAAAAAAGAGCCTGGGATGGCTCTTTTTATGTACTATTATTTTTATTTGATGTAAACATTAGTGGTAGCAGATTTATTAAGGCTCTGACAAGTTTATGGATTTTCTACACCTGAATTAGTAGGTTGATGACTATTTGTATTGCTATCTTCAGCATGATTACTATTGGTATTAGCCTCTGCTTGATCTCCTGTATTGACAACATTATTTCCACCACTACCAGATGAATATTGCTCAGCTGCAGGTGTTTGGGAGTTACTAATGCTTCCATATGATTCAGAGTAGGTTGGAGTGTAGTTGCTATCTTCTGAATTGTAGGATTCTACTCTCTGAACGCTACTAGTCGTTTCAGTCTGGTTAGACTTTTGTTCCTCTTTTTTAGTCAAGACTTCAATTTGTTTTTGAAATTTAGAGATTAGTTCTTGAATTGGTTTAATCTTTTCTTCAAGAGCAGTTTGATCGTTTGCAGAATTGATATTTTTAATGATTTCTAGTATTTTTTGTAAGGAAGTGATGGTCGTTTCAAGTGTTTGTTTATCTTGAAACTGGCTATCAGAATCTTTTATATCTAATTTCAAAGCTTTTTCGCTATAGTGGTTTGTCACTTTATCGGTAGTAGAAGCGAGAAAGTCTGCTAGTGTCTTTTTGCCTTCATCAGTAGTTGGTTTCAATTCTTGGATTTTTTTCCAATCTTCTATAATGGTTTCAGAATCAATATTGAAGTTTTTAATAGCGTTTTTTACTTGTTCAACATCTTGATGATTCTTTTGATGGTTGACGAGAGCAACGTTCCCTCTCTCTGCTTGGATTTTTTCTTGATGGAGGACTAAGCCTGTCAAAAGTCCAAAACCCACAACAATGGTAATAGTAAAAATGGTATTTTTTGATTTTAGGATCTCTTTGTAGTTTTTCACAATAGTTATACGCACATGGATGATGATATATGTATGGAATCATGTGCGCGTTCCTCCTTATTACAGTATATCATTTTTAGCTGATTTTAAAAAATAAGTTTATAAAGAGAATAGAGGTTTAGGTATGAATTGATTTCTTTTGTATCCTGATTTTCATGTATTGACAGAAGAGGTTGATAGATTGTCAGCCTCTTTCTTGTCTTCTCCAACCAAGCATGTTATAATGAAAACTGCTCAAACGACCTTCAATCGTGATAGCAAACACGACCTTCAATCGTGAATAAACGAATAGATGGGAGAACTACCATGAGTGATAACTCTAAAACACGTGTTGTCGTGGGGATGAGTGGTGGTGTTGATTCGTCGGTGACGGCTCTCTTGCTCAAAGAACAGGGCTACGATGTGATCGGTATCTTCATGAAGAACTGGGACGACACAGATGAAAACGGCGTCTGTACGGCGACCGAAGATTACAAGGATGTAGCTGCGGTAGCAGACCAACTTGGCATTCCTTACTACTCTGTCAATTTTGAAAAAGAGTACTGGGACCGCGTTTTTGAGTACTTCCTAGCGGAATACAGAGCAGGACGCACGCCAAATCCAGACGTTATGTGTAACAAGGAAATCAAGTTTAAGGCCTTTTTGGACTATGCCATGACCTTGGGAGCAGACTATGTAGCGACTGGGCACTATGCCCAAGTGGCGCGTGATGAGAATGGCGTTGTTCACATGCTTCGTGGCGTGGACAATGGCAAGGATCAGACCTATTTCCTCAGCCAACTTTCACAAGAACAACTCCAAAAAACCATGTTCCCTCTGGGGCATTTGGAAAAACCTGAAGTTCGCAGACTAGCAGAAGAAGCAGGCCTTGCGACTGCTAAGAAGAAAGACTCAACAGGGATTTGCTTTATTGGAGAAAAGAACTTTAAAGAATTTCTAAGCAACTACTTGCCAGCTCAACCTGGGCGTATGATGACTGTGGATGGACGCGATATGGGTGAGCATGCTGGCCTGATGTACTATACGATCGGTCAGCGTGGGGGACTCGGAATCGGTGGTCAACACGGTGGTGACAATGCACCTTGGTTTGTTGTCGGAAAAGACCTAAGTCAGAACATTCTCTATGTAGGCCAAGGATTCTACCATGACTCGCTTATGTCAACTAGCTTAGAAGCCAGTCAGGTCCACTTTACTCGTGATATGCCAGAGGAATTTACATTAGAATGTACGGCTAAATTCCGCTACCGTCAACCTGATAGTAAAGTTACTGTAAAGGTTAAAGGTGATAAAGCAGAGGTTATTTTTGCTGAACCTCAGCGCGCCATCACACCAGGACAGGCAGTTGTCTTTTACGATGGTGAAGAGTGTCTCGGTGGTGGTTTGATTGATAATGCCTACCGTGATGGTAAGGTTTGTCAGTACATTTAAGAGTTTCTAAGAGGAATGAGAATGTTTCAGTTTTTTAAGAAAAAAACAGCTAAAAAAGATAAGTCGATGTCTCTCTCTGACTATAAGAAAGCGTATTTGAGGGAGAAAACGACAGAATCGATAGAGGCCTTGTTTAAGGAATTGAAGCAAGCTAAAGTCTGGGTTCCCTTCAATGCTTCTCTGATGAATGGGAGTGATGGACAAGAAGGTGGTCGCCTAAAACCGGATATTCTGCAAAAGGGAGATGACTACTTTTATCCTTGCTTCTTAGAAATTCAGGACATTCCCAAGGACTATTATGACCGATTTTCTTGGTTGCAATTACCTCTTACGGACTGTTTGTTTATTGCTGAAGGAATGGAGAGTTTTCCTGTGAGAGGGATTGTCCTGGATGCCTTCTCTGACCCAGTTGAGATTGACAAAGGAGCTTTTGAAGCGATTCGCCAATCATAGTACATATAGATTGACAAATTTTCTCAATTTGCTACAATAATAACAGCAATAGAAATGATGGTCAAAGCTCATGGATGTTGCAGGCTTTTTGTCCTGCACTTCTTTGGAGTTTTGACTGTTTTTGTGTCGTTTAAAGGGAAGGATAAAAATGATTCAACAAGACTTTCGTACCAAATTAGAGAATACGGTCTTTGGAGTTAGGGCTACCGCTCTGATTGTAGAAGAGGGCAAGCTGTTAGTGGTAGAAGATGAGGATGGTTTTTACACGATTGGTGGTGCTATCCAAGTCGGCGAAAGAACGGAAGAGGCTGTAATTCGTGAAGTGAAAGAAGAGCTGGGTGTCAAAGCTCAAGCTGGGCAACTAGCTTTTGTGGTTGAAAATCGTTTTGAACAAGCTGGTGTCCACTTCCATAATATCGAGTTTCATTATTTTGTTGATTTGTTAGAAAGAGCTCCATTGACTATGCAGGAAGATGCAAAGCAATTACCTTGTCGGTGGATAGCTCTGAATCAATTGCATACAGTTCCTCTGAAACCAGGATTTTTAAAAACAGCCCTACCAGATTGGGACGGCCAACTAAAACACATTCATCTTGAGGAATAGGAGAGAAAATGGTGGTTAAGCTTATTGCCCATGTACTTGTTCATAGTGGTGGTGATTATTTACTCATTCAGCGTTCGGAAATTAAAAGAGGAGCACCTAACGTTTATCCAACTTACTGGGATATTCCTGGTGGTGGAGTTGAAAAGGGTGAGCTTCCACGAGATGGGGCTCTTAGAGAATGTGTTGAAGAAGCGGGAGTTAGGCTAGATAGCAGTTCGCTCAAACTTCTTCATGAAGATAGTCAACTGGATACCTCTAAGGATACTGTCTTTACTCGCTTAGTTTATAAAGCAGAGTGGGTTGGGGAGAAGCCAATTATCAGATTAGATCCTGAAGAACATACACATTTTAAATGGGTTACTATGGATCAAGCTCTAGAGGAGGAGAAGCTAGTTCCTTATTTGCGAGAAATTTTTGAAAGGTTAAGAAATGACTTATAATTTTACTGAAGAATACGATATTATTGTAATTGGTGCGGGACACGCTGGGGTCGAGGCTTCTTTAGCTGCTAGCCGTATGGGCTGCAAGGTCTTGCTTGCGACTATTAACATTGAAATGCTGGCTTTCATGCCTTGTAATCCTTCTATCGGTGGTTCTGCCAAGGGGATTGTTGTGCGTGAAGTCGATGCCCTAGGTGGTGAGATGGCCAAGACCATTGACAAGACTTATATCCAGATGAAAATGCTCAACACAGGGAAAGGACCAGCAGTTCGAGCTCTTCGTGCGCAGGCTGACAAGGAACTTTACTCTAAGGAGATGCGCAAGACGGTTGAAAATCAAGAAAATCTGACCCTTCGCCAGACCATGATTGATGAGATTTTGGTGGAAGATGGCAAGGTTGTCGGTGTTCGTACAGCGACCCATCAAGAGTATGCTGCCAAGGCCGTTATCGTGACGACAGGGACTGCTCTTCGTGGTGAAATTATCATCGGGGATCTCAAGTACTCGTCAGGTCCTAACCACAGCCTAGCTTCTATTAACCTTGCTGACAATCTCAAGGAACTAGGCCTCGAAATCGGTCGTTTCAAGACAGGAACTCCTCCACGTGTCAAGGCTTCCTCTATCAACTATGATGTGACAGAAATTCAGCCAGGAGATGAAGCACCAAACCACTTCTCATACACCTCACGTGATGAGGATTATGTCAAGGATCAGGTACCATGTTGGTTGACATATACCAATGGTACCAGTCATGAGATTATCCAAAACAACCTCCACCGTGCGCCTATGTTTACAGGTGTGGTCAAGGGAGTGGGACCTCGTTACTGTCCATCGATTGAAGACAAGATTGTGCGTTTTGCGGACAAGGAACGTCACCAACTTTTCCTTGAGCCAGAAGGGCGAAATACAGAGGAAGTCTATGTTCAAGGACTTTCAACTAGTCTTCCTGAGGATGTCCAGCGTGAGTTGGTTCATTCCATCAAAGGTTTGGAAAATGCAGAGATGATGCGAACTGGTTATGCCATTGAGTACGACATGGTCTTGCCTCATCAATTGCGTGCGACTCTGGAAACCAAGAAAATCTCCGGACTTTTCACTGCTGGTCAGACAAATGGAACGTCAGGTTACGAAGAGGCAGCAGGCCAAGGGATTATCGCTGGTATCAACGCGGCTCTGAAAATTCAAGGCAAGCCTGAGTTGATTTTGAAGCGCAGTGACGGTTATATCGGGGTCATGATTGATGACTTGGTGACCAAGGGAACCATTGAACCCTACCGTCTCTTGACCAGTCGTGCTGAATACCGTCTCATTCTTCGCCATGACAATGCTGATATGCGTTTGACAGAGATGGGACGCGAGATTGGACTTGTGGACGATGAACGCTGGGCTCGCTTTGAAATCAAGAAAAATCAATTTGACAATGAGATGAAGCGCCTAGATAGTATCAAACTCAAGCCAGTCAAGGAAACAAATGCCAAGGTTGAGGAGATGGGCTTTAAACCGTTGACCGATGCAGTGACCGCCAAGGAATTCCTTCGCCGTCCAGAAGTTTCTTACCAAGATGTGGTGGCCTTTATCGGACCAGCTGCAGAGGACTTGGATGACAAGATTATCGAATTGATTGAAACAGAAATCAAGTACGAAGGCTATATTTCAAAAGCCATGGATCAGGTTACCAAGATGAAACGCATGGAGGAAAAACGCATTCCAGCTAATATCGACTGGGATGACATTGACTCTATCGCAACCGAAGCCCGTCAGAAGTTCAAACTCATCAATCCAGAAACCATCGGACAAGCCAGCCGTATTTCGGGAGTAAACCCAGCAGATATCTCCATTTTGATGGTGTATCTAGAAGGTAAAAATCGAAGTATTTCTAAAAACTTAGAAAAGAAAGTTGACTAAAAACAAAATGCTGAATTCTCTTTTAGGGAATTCAGTTTTTTTGATAGATTGCTTCTCTTTTTTCGAATAAAGAGAAAAGGAGAAGAGATGGTAACAGTAGAAGAAAAAAATTTTTTAGACGCCTATCAAAAGGCATCTTATCACCGTTTTTATGAGATTGAACGCTTCGCTAGTCTCTATAAAAAGCTGAATAAATGTCCTCAGCAGGCTGACAAGAACTAGACTTTTTGATATACTAGAACAAATCAAAATCTAGGAGAGAATGAATGAACGTATATGGCAGATTAGAAGACGAACCAACTCCAACTTGGACAGGAAATCAAGAAAATTCAGCTGGGGGAGAGGAGCGAGAAGAGTTTGAAACACGACAATCTGCTCGCTTACCATTGTTTAAAATCTTAATTTGGAGCACTTTAGCGGTACTTGTATCTGTAGTTCTTCCTTTTGTGCTAGGATTGACCAGTCCAGAGCAGGCTCAGGATTTCTATATTGGATGGGCAATGCACCAAGGAGGAGAAATCTACACAGACTATTTTGGAACGAGTGGTCTCCTCTATTATTTCCTACAGTATCTAGCTAAAGGTAACCTTTTATTTACGGCCTTTAATTGGCTTGCTTTAGTGGGCGCTGGAATTTTTCTTTTCCGTTCAACCTATGACTTGACGAAAGAGGATGAGCAGTCGCGACAAGTATTGACGATTTTTTACCTTCTTGCGGGAGGTCTTAGCTTTGGTGGTGGCTATGCCACAATTCTTGCCCTTCCATTTTTATTCTACGCCCTAAACTTCGTCACAACCTATTTGGCAGAATCTAATCATGATAAAGGTTTCTTGCGTATCGGGATGAGTTTGGCGCTTGCCTTCTTCTTGGCGCCTCTAGTCACAGTTCTATATACTCTTGTCTTGTTTTTAGCCTTACTAGCCTTTAATATCGGACGCGGCTACTTGGCTCGTGGCTTTTATCAATTTCTTGCGATTTGTCTAGGATTTTCACTCTTCTTTTATCCAATCGGTTACTACACAGTTTATAAAGGGAGCTTCGGGAGTGCTATTAGTCAAATTCTCTATCCAATTGATAGTTTGAATTTTATGTCCAACCCAGGTCTGCTAGATAATCTCCTCTTTTATGGATTATTAGCAATCGGTCTTGGAGGATTGACCCTTGTGTTTGCAGGCTTTTTCCAGTCTAAACCAAGCAAGCAATACGTCCTATCTATATTTGCTGCGCTTGCTCTTGTACTATCACTAGGCTTGGAAATTTTCTCTACTGAACCGATCCATGGAAGTCGTCTAGCTGAGTTGCTTCCTTTCATGTCCATTTTGTTATTGACTCGAATTCGTGCCAATAATGCAGAGGGAGTGAGTCGTAGTAGAAGATATAGCGAAGCCCCTTCAGTATGGGCAATCTTCCTCAAAGGAAATGTTTACCTGCCTATCTTGGCCCTTGCTTATTTATTCTTGGCCCCTCTAGTAGCGCGCTATGTCCTTCACTCGGAGCAATATCAAGAACGCGCTCGTATCGAAACTATTGTCAAGGGGCAAACGCAAGCAACAGACAGCATTTATGTATGGGACAATTCGGCTAGTGCTTATCAGGCCAGCGAACGATTAGCAGCTAGTCAGTTACTAACACCGAAATTACATACAGCTTTATCTGAAAATCATACCAAGCTGGTCAATGATCTACGTGATAACCAGCCTAAAGTGATTGTGGTCAATACAAAAACAGCCCTCTGGACGGAAGTAGAACAGCTTCTAGCAGAAAGATATCAACCAGTTCAAAGTGATTTCAAAGACTTTAAGCTCTATAAATTAAAATAAAAACTATCAATATCTTGTGTATTTTTAAAAATTTTAGGATTTTTAACACAAGATATTGATTTTTCTTTTTAGAGTGGTATAATACTTTTTAGAAAGAACATTTTAGAAAAGAGCCTGGAAATGATTGTATTAGAAGAGAAAATAAGCCCTGATCCAACCTTATTCGTTGAAAAGCGCGACGGTAGACGCGTCATTTTTGATGTAGATAAGATTGATAAAGCCTTACACAAGGCTGCAGAAAAAGTCATGGATGTAACCCCCTTGGTCGAAAAGCGTCTTAATACTCTAGTTGAACGTATTGTAGAAGAGATTCATAGTCGCTTTCCTCAAGGTGTAAAAATTTATGAAATCCAAAACATCGTAGAACATGAGTTATTGGAAGCTAAAGAATATGCCTTGGCAGAGGAATATATCACTTATCGAACTCAAAGGGATTTTGAGCGCTCAAAAGCAACAGATATTAACTTCAGTATCCATAAACTTCTCAACAAAGACCAGGCAGTTGTCAATGAGAATGCTAATAAAGATAGTGATGTTTTTAATACCCAGCGTGATTTGACGGCGGGGATTGTTGGGAAATCAATCGGTCTTCAAATGCTTCCTAAGCATGTGGCTAATGCCCACCAAAAAGGGGATATTCACTATCACGATTTGGACTATAGCCCTTACACTCCGATGACCAACTGCTGTCTGATTGATTTTAAGGGCATGTTGGAAAATGGTTTTAAGATTGGGAATGCTGAGGTAGAAAGCCCCAAATCTATCCAAACTGCGACTGCTCAGATATCGCAAATCATCGCCAACGTTGCATCAAGTCAGTATGGAGGCTGTTCAGCAGACCGTATTGATGAAGTCTTGGCTCCTTATGCAGAGAAAAATTACCAAAAGCACCTCAAAGATGCAGAGGAATGGGTTCTACCTGATAAACGCGAAGAATATGCTTGGAAGAAAACCCAAAAAGACATCTATGATGCTATGCAATCATTGGAGTATGAAATCAATACCCTCTTCACTTCAAATGGGCAAACACCCTTTACTTCCCTTGGTTTCGGATTAGGAACCAGTCGTTTTGAACGCGAAATTCAAAAGGCTATCTTGAACATTCGAATCAAGGGGTTGGGATCAGAACACCGTACAGCTATCTTCCCTAAATTGATCTTCACTCTTAAAAGAGGACTTAACTTGGAGGAAGATTCACCTAACTACGACATCAAGCAGTTGGCGCTCGAATGCGCAACTAAACGGATGTACCCAGATGTCTTGTCTTACGATAAGATTATCGAATTGACAGGTTCCTTCAAGGTTCCGATGGGATGTCGTTCATTCCTTCAAGGATGGAAGGATGAAAATGGAGTAGAAGTTAACTCTGGTCGTATGAACCTAGGGGTTGTGACGGTCAATCTGCCTCGTATTGCTCTCGAATCCGAAGGCGACATGAATAAGTTCTGGGAAATCTTCAACGAGCGCATGAATATTGCTGAAGATGCTCTAGTTTATCGTGTGGAAAGAACCAAGGAAGCCACTCCAGCTAATGCCCCTATTCTTTATCAATATGGAGCCTTCGGACGCCGCCTTGGAAAAGAAGAAAGTGTTGATAAACTCTTTAAGAATCGTCGTGCAACTATTTCTCTGGGCTATATCGGCTTGTACGAAGTGGCGACTGTTTTCTTTGGTAATAATTGGGAAAACAACCCAGAAGCCAAGGAATTCACACTGGATATTATTCGAGATATGAAACGTCGAGTAGAAGAATGGTCTGACCAATATGGTTATCACTTCTCTATTTATTCAACACCGTCTGAAAGTTTGACGGACCGATTCTGCCGTTTAGATGCTGAGAAATTTGGCTCTATTCCAGATATTACAGATAAAGAATACTACACAAATTCCTTCCATTATGATGTGCGTAAAAATCCAACTCCTTTTGAAAAACTAGATTTTGAAAAGGTTTATCCAGAAGCAGGTGCATCAGGTGGATTCATCCACTACTGTGAGTATCCAGTTCTTCAACAAAATCCAAAGGCCTTGGAAGCTGTTTGGGATTATGCTTATGACCGTGTAGGTTATCTAGGAACCAATACTCCAATTGACCGCTGTTACAAGTGTGATTTTGAAGGAGATTTTGAGCCGACAGAGAGAGGATTTGCTTGTCCTAACTGTGGAAATAATGATCCTAAAACAGTAGATGTTGTTAAACGGACCTGTGGTTATCTTGGGAATCCACAAGCTCGTCCGATGGTTAATGGGCGTCATAAGGAAATTGCTGCGCGTGTGAAACACATGAACGGTTCTACTATTAAAACAGCAGGACATGAAGTAAGAAGTTAGAAAGAAATAGCATGGGAAAATATCAATTAGACGATAAGGGCAAGGCCTTGGTTCAACGGTTCCACGAGAAACATTCAAAAGGTGGAGGTAATAAAAAAGACCGAGTGGCTAGCCTAAGAGAGAAATTTTTAAATAAGAATAAGAAAAAGTGAGAGTCCGCTCTCGCTTTTCTCTTAGCTGGAGGTAAAGATGATATTACGCAGACCAAGATTGGCAGATAAGGAAGCTGTTGTAGATATGATAGAGGAGTTTGAAGAGACCCAATCGACCCACAATGGCGGATTTTGGGATATTGAGAATTTCTCTTACGAGGACTGGCTAGAAACTGGCCGAAATAAAGAAATGGGAATAGGATTGCTGGAAAATCGCGTTCCATCAATTCAGTTCGTTTTGTTTGATGAATCAGGCCATGCTTTAGGTTTTTTAAATTTACGATTGAGACTAAATGAGGGCTTGCTGAATTATGCTGGTCATATTGGCTATTCCATCCGATTGTCTGAAAGAGGCAAGGGCTACGCAAAAGAGTCCCTCCGCCAAGGCTTAGAAGTTGCTAAGGGAAAGAATATCAAACAAGCTCTGGTGACTTGTAGCACGGAAAATCCTGCCAGCCGAGCTGTTATCTTAGCTAATGGTGGGAAGTTAGAGGATGTTCGGAATGGAACGGAGCGCTATTGGATAGAGTTGGAGTAGAAAGCATGACATGGAATACACCAAAACCAGGAGAGTGGAAGAGTGAGGAGCTTAGTCAAGGACGTATCATTGACTATAAGGCTTTTAACTTTGTGGATGGAGAAGGGGTGCGCAATTCTCTCTATGTAGCCGGATGCATGTTTCATTGTGAGGGCTGTTACAATGTAGCGACCTGGTCTTTCAATGCAGGAATTCCTTATACACAAGAATTGGAAGAACAGATTATGGCAGATCTGGCCCAACCCTATGTTCAAGGGTTGACTTTATTAGGAGGAGAACCCTTCCTAAATACAGGAATTCTCTTACCTCTCGTAAAACGCATTCGTAAGGAATTGCCAGATAAAGATATTTGGTCCTGGACGGGATACACATGGGAAGAGATAATGTTGGAGACACCTGATAAACTAGAACTTTTATCCCTGATTGATATCCTGGTAGATGGTCGCTATGATAAAAGTAAGCGTAATCTCATGCTTCAGTTCCGTGGCTCTTCCAACCAACGGATTATCGATGTGCAAAAGTCTCTCCAAAGTGGAAAGGTAGTCATTTGGGACAAGCTTAACGATGAAAAAGAAAGCTATGAACAGGTGAAGAGAGAATGAAGAAAAAAGACTTAATAGAACAACTGGTCTCAGAGATAGAAACTGGAAAAGTAAAAACACTGGGGATCTACGGTCATGGGGCTTCAGGTAAATCAACCTTCGCTCAGGAATTATATCAAGCCCTAGATTCTACTACAGTAAATCTGCTAGAAACAGATCCCTATATTACTTCGGGACGACATTTAGTGGTACCTAAAGAGACACCAGACCAAAAGGTGACAGCATGTTTACCGGTAGCGCATGAGCTGGCAAGTTTACAAAGAGATATTCTTGCTCTGCAAGCGGGTATGGACATCTTAACAATTGAGGAACCCTGGAAGGCTAGTGAGATCTTATCGGGAGCAAAACCAATTCTGATAGTCGAAGGGATGTCTGTGGGCTTTCTACCCAAGGAACTCTTTGATAAAACTGTTTGTTTCTACACGGATGAAGAGACAGAATTAAAGAGACGTCTAGCTCGAGATACGACTGTGAGAAATGGCGATGCATCCATTATATTGGCTAGTCAGCAGATGAGACGAGAGCAGTATCTACAATACTATAAAGAAACCGAGTCAAAAGCGGATATCTTGATAAATCAATCAAATGATAAATTTAACGTAAAAACTAGTAACTTATATAGGAGAAAACTGAAAAATTTTCCCTCATGAAAAAGCTAAGTCTGAAAGTGAAGAAAAGAAAACAGTTTCATTCGAAAAATTTAAAAAAACTTGTCAAATCCCTTGCAATCGCAGGGGCTTTGTGTTATTCTATTATGGTGCTGTAAATTACAGCTTTAGCTTTGATGCAAGAGGTTGCGACACGCTCGGTTGCATTGCCACGCAACGCGCGTCGGTTTTCTTGTGGAGCTAGCCTATTATCTTAAATAGACGAAAAGGAGAAAAAGATGGCAAACAAAAAAATCCGTATCCGTTTGAAAGCTTACGAACATCGTACGCTTGACACAGCGGCTGCAAAAATCGTAGAATCAGCTACTCGTACAGGTGCACAAGTTGCGGGTCCAATCCCACTTCCAACTGAACGTAGCCTCTACACAATTATTCGTGCGACTCACAAATATAAAGACTCTCGCGAACAATTCGAAATGCGTACACACAAACGTTTGATCGACATCATCAACCCAACTCAAAAAACAGTTGACGCTTTGATGAAATTGGATCTTCCAAGTGGTGTAAACGTAGAAATCAAACTTTAATTTAAAGCTTGATAACTTGAGCATAAAAAACGCTCGTTAAAAACTTTTTGAATAAAAAATATAGAAAAGGAACTATTTTCTCATGACAAAAGGAATCTTAGGGAAAAAAGTGGGAATGACTCAAATCTTCACTGAAGCTGGCGAATTGATCCCTGTAACAGTTATTGAAGCAACTCCAAACGTTGTTCTTCAAGTTAAAACTGTTGAAACAGACGGATACAACGCTATCCAAGTTGGTTTCGATGACAAACGCGAAGTATTGAGCAACAAACCTGCTAAAGGACATGTAGCAAAAGCTAACACGGCTCCTAAGCGCTTCATTCGTGAATTCAAAAACGTTGAAGGCTTGGAAGTTGGTGCTGAAATCACAGTTGAAACTTTCGCAGCTGGAGATGTTGTTGACGTAACTGGTACTTCTAAAGGTAAAGGTTTCCAAGGTGTTATCAAACGCCACGGGCAATCACGTGGACCTATGGCTCACGGTTCTCGTTACCACCGTCGTCCAGGTTCTATGGGACCTGTTGCACCTAACCGCGTATTCAAAGGTAAAAACCTTGCAGGACGTATGGGTGGCGACCGTGTAACAATTCAAAACCTTGAAGTTGTACAAGTTGTTCCAGAAAAGAACGTTATCCTTATCAAAGGTAACGTACCAGGTGCTAAGAAATCTCTTATCACTATCAAGTCAGCAGTTAAAGCTGGTAAATAATAAGGAAAGGGGAATACAGTCAAAATGGCAAATGTAACATTATTCGACCAAACTGGTAAACAAGCGGGCGAAGTTGTTCTTAACGATGCAATCTTTGGTATCGAACCAAACCAATCTGTTGTGTTTGATGTGATCATCAGCCAACGTGCTAGCCTTCGTCAAGGAACTCACGCAGTTAAAAACCGCTCAGCTGTTTCAGGTGGCGGACGCAAACCATGGCGTCAAAAAGGAACTGGACGTGCTCGTCAAGGTTCTATCCGCTCTCCACAATGGCGTGGTGGTGGAATCGTCTTCGGACCAACTCCACGTAGCTATGCGTACAAACTTCCTCAAAAAGTTCGTCGCCTTGCGCTTAAATCTGTTTACTCAGAAAAAGTTGCTGAAAACAAATTTGTAGCCGTTGATTCTCTTGAATTTACAGCTCCAAAAACTGCTGAATTTGCAAAAGTTCTTGCAGCTTTGAGCATCGATTCTAAAGTCCTTGTTATTCTTGAAGAAGGAAATGAATTCGCAGCTCTCTCAGCTCGTAACCTTCCAAACGTGAAAGTTGCGACTGCTACAACTGCAAGTGTTCTTGACATCGCAAATAGTAACAAACTTCTTGTTACTCAAGCAGCTATCTCTAAAATCGAGGAGGTTCTTGCATAATGAATTTGTATGATGTTATCAAAAAACCTGTAATCACTGAAAGCTCAATGGCTCAACTTGAAGCAGGCAAATATGTATTTGAAGTTGACACTCGTGCACACAAACTTTTGATCAAGCAAGCTGTTGAAGCTTCATTCGAAGGTGTTAAAGTTGCAAATGTTAACACAATCAACGTAAAACCAAAAGCTAAACGTGTTGGACGTTACACTGGTTTTACTAACAAAACTAAAAAAGCTATCATCACACTTACAGCTGATTCAAAAGCAATCGAGTTGTTCGCTGCTGAAGCTGAATAATCTAAGGAGGAAATATCGTGGGAATTCGTGTTTATAAACCAACAACAAACGGTCGCCGTAATATGACTTCTTTGGATTTCGCTGAAATCACAACAAGCACACCTGAAAAATCTTTGCTTGTTGCTTTGAAGAAACAGGCTGGTCGTAACAACAACGGTCGCATCACTGTTCGTCACCACGGTGGTGGACACAAACGTTTCTACCGTTTGGTTGACTTCAAACGTAACAAAGATAACGTTGAAGCAGTTGTTAAAACTATCGAGTACGATCCAAACCGTTCTGCAAACATCGCTCTTGTACACTACACTGACGGTGTGAAAGCTTACATCATCGCTCCAAAAGGTCTTGAAGTTGGTCAACGTATCATTTCAGGTCCTGAAGCTGATATCAAAGTAGGTAACGCTCTTCCACTTGCTAACATCCCAGTTGGTACTTTGGTTCACAACATTGAGTTGAAACCAGGTCGTGGTGGTGAATTGGTTCGTGCTGCTGGAGCTTCTGCTCAAGTATTGGGTCAAGAAGGTAAATATGTTCTTGTTCGTCTTCAATCAGGCGAAGTTCGTATGATTCTTGGAACTTGTCGTGCAACAGTTGGTGTTGTCGGAAACGAACAACATGGACTTGTTAACCTTGGTAAAGCAGGACGCAGCCGTTGGAAAGGTATCCGTCCAACAGTTCGTGGTTCTGTAATGAACCCTAACGATCACCCACACGGTGGTGGTGAAGGTAAAGCACCAGTTGGTCGTAAAGCACCATCAACTCCATGGGGCAAACCTGCTCTTGGTCTTAAAACTCGTAACAAGAAAGCGAAATCTGACAAACTTATCGTTCGTCGTCGCAACGAGAAATAATTTAAAACTAGTCGCTTAAGCACTAGATAATCCGCCAGCTCGGTAGCGCTCCTTGAGAGCGCAAGCCGCTGTGGTACAACATTTAAAGGAGAAAAAATAAAAATGGGACGCAGTCTTAAAAAAGGACCTTTCGTCGATGAGCATTTGATGAAAAAAGTTGAAGCTCAAGCTAACGACGAAAAGAAAAAAGTTATTAAAACTTGGTCACGTCGTTCAACGATCTTCCCAAGTTTCATTGGTTATACTATCGCAGTTTATGATGGACGTAAACACGTACCTGTTTACATCCAAGAAGACATGGTAGGTCACAAACTTGGTGAATTTGCACCAACTCGTACTTACAAAGGTCACGCTGCAGACGACAAGAAAACACGTAGAAAATAAGGAGAACATAAATGGCAGAAATTACTTCAGCTAAAGCAATGGCTCGTACAGTACGTGTTTCACCTCGTAAATCACGTCTTGTTCTTGACAACATTCGTGGTAAAAGCGTAGCCGATGCTATTGCAATCTTGACATTCACTCCAAACAAAGCTGCTGAGATCATCTTGAAAGTTTTGAACTCAGCTGTAGCTAACGCTGAAAACAACCTTGGTTTGGATAAAGCTAACTTGGTAGTATCTGAAGCATTCGCAAATGAAGGACCAACTATGAAACGTTTCCGTCCACGCGCGAAAGGTTCAGCTTCACCAATCAACAAACGTACAGCTCACATCACTGTGGCTGTTGCAGAAAAATAAGGAGGTAAAATCGTGGGTCAAAAAGTACATCCAATTGGTATGCGTGTCGGCATCATCCGTGATTGGGATGCCAAATGGTATGCTGAAAAAGAATACGCGGATTACCTTCATGAAGATCTTGCAATCCGTAAATTCGTTCAAAAAGAACTTGCTGACGCAGCTGTTTCAACTATTGAAATTGAACGCGCAGTAAACAAAGTTAACGTTTCACTTCACACTGCTAAACCAGGTATGGTTATCGGTAAAGGTGGTGCTAACGTTGATGCACTTCGTGCTAAACTTAACAAATTGACTGGAAAACAAGTACACATCAACATCATCGAAATCAAACAACCTGATTTGGATGCTCACCTTGTTGGTGAAGGAATCGCTCGTCAATTGGAGCAACGTGTTGCTTTCCGTCGTGCACAAAAACAAGCAATCCAACGTGCAATGCGTGCTGGAGCTAAAGGAATCAAAACTCAAGTATCAGGTCGTTTGAACGGTGCAGATATCGCCCGTGCTGAAGGATACTCTGAAGGAACTGTTCCACTTCACACACTTCGTGCAGATATCGATTATGCTTGGGAAGAAGCAGACACTACATACGGTAAACTTGGTGTTAAAGTATGGATCTACCGTGGTGAAGTTCTTCCAGCTCGTAAAAACACTAAAGGAGGTAAATAACCAATGTTAGTACCTAAACGTGTTAAACACCGTCGTGAATTCCGTGGTAAAATGCGCGGTGAAGCTAAAGGTGGAAAAGAAGTAGCATTCGGTGAATACGGTCTTCAAGCTACAACTAGCCACTGGATCACTAACCGCCAAATCGAAGCTGCTCGTATCGCCATGACTCGTTACATGAAACGTGGTGGTAAAGTTTGGATTAAAATCTTCCCACACAAATCATACACAGCTAAAGCTATCGGGGTTCGTATGGGATCTGGTAAAGGGGCACCTGAAGGTTGGGTAGCACCAGTTAAACGTGGTAAAGTAATGTTTGAAGTTGCTGGTGTATCTGAAGAGATCGCACGCGAAGCGCTTCGTCTTGCAAGCCACAAATTGCCAGTTAAATGTAAATTCGTAAAACGTGAAGCAGAATAAGGAGAAGGCATGAAACTTAATGAAGTAAAAGAATTTGTTAAAGAACTTCGTGGTCTTTCTCAAGAAGAACTCGCGAAGCGCGAAAACGAATTGAAAAAAGAATTGTTTGAACTTCGTTTCCAAGCTGCTACTGGTCAATTAGAACAAACAGCTCGCTTGAAAGAAGTTAAAAAACAAATCGCTCGTATCAAAACAGTTCAATCTGAAGCGAAATAATAGACTAGGGAAGGAGAAATTTCAATGGAACGCAATAATCGTAAAGTTCTTGTTGGACGTGTTGTATCTGACAAAATGGACAAGACAATCACAGTTGTAGTTGAAACAAAACGTAACCACCCAGTCTATGGTAAACGTATTAACTACTCTAAAAAATACAAAGCACATGATGAAAACAATGTTGCCAAAGAAGGCGATATCGTACGTATCATGGAAACTCGTCCGCTTTCAGCTACAAAACGTTTCCGTCTTGTAGAAGTCGTTGAAGAAGCGGTTATCATCTAATCAAACCCGAAAGGAGAAAACTGAAATGATTCAAACAGAAACTCGTTTGAAAGTCGCAGACAACAGCGGTGCACGCGAAATCTTGACTATCAAAGTTCTTGGTGGTTCTAAACGTAAATTTGCGAACATCGGTGATGTTATTGTGGCATCTGTAAAACAAGCTACTCCTGGTGGTGCGGTTAAAAAAGGTGACGTTGTTAAAGCAGTTATCGTTCGTACTAAATCAGGTGCTCGTCGTGCTGATGGTTCATACATCAAATTTGACGAGAACGCAGCAGTTATCATCCGTGAAGATAAAACTCCTCGCGGAACACGTATCTTTGGCCCAGTTGCACGTGAATTGCGTGAAGGTGGCTTCATGAAGATCGTGTCACTTGCTCCAGAAGTACTTTAATTTTCACAGAGCAAAAACAAACAAACACAGTCCCCTGGCTTAGCCAGGGTGCCCATTGGGCGTAAGAATAAAAGGAGAAAAAAATGTTTGTAAAAAAAGGCGACAAAGTTCGCGTAATCGCTGGTAAAGATAAGGGAACAGAAGCTGTTGTCCTTACTGCCCTTCCAAAAGTAAACAAAGTTATCGTTGAAGGTGTTAACATCGTTAAGAAACACCAACGTCCAACTAACGAACTTCCTCAAGGTGGTATCATCGAGAAGGAAGCAGCTATCCACGTATCAAATGTTCAAGTTTTGGACAAAAATGGTGTAGCTGGTCGTGTTGGTTACAAATTTGTAGACGGTAAAAAAGTTCGCTACAACAAAAAATCAGGCGAAGTGCTTGATTAATCACGAAGGAAAGGAGAAGTATAATGGCAAATCGTTTAAAAGAAAAATATCTTAATGAAGTAGTTCCTGCTTTGACAGAACAATTCAACTACTCATCAGTGATGGCTGTGCCTAAAGTAGATAAGATCGTTTTGAACATGGGTGTTGGTGAAGCTGTATCAAACGCTAAAAGCCTTGAAAAAGCTGCTGAAGAATTGGCACTTATCTCAGGTCAAAAACCACTTATCACTAAAGCTAAAAAATCAATCGCCGGCTTCCGTCTTCGTGAAGGTGTTGCGATCGGTGCAAAAGTTACCCTTCGTGGTGAACGTATGTACGAATTCTTGGATAAATTGGTTTCAGTTTCACTTCCACGTGTGCGTGACTTCCACGGTGTTCCAACAAAATCATTTGATGGACGCGGAAACTACACACTTGGTGTGAAAGAACAATTGATCTTCCCAGAAATCAACTTTGATGACGTTGACAAAACTCGTGGTCTTGACATCGTTATCGTAACTACTGCTAACACTGACGAAGAGTCACGTGCATTGCTTACAGGCCTTGGAATGCCTTTTGCAAAATAATATAGGAGGTATAACTAATGGCTAAAAAATCTATGATTGCTAAGAACAAACGCCCAGCGAAGTTCTCTACTCAAGCATACACTCGCTGTGAACGTTGTGGACGTCCACACTCAGTTTACCGCAAGTTTAAACTTTGCCGTGTTTGCTTCCGTGAATTGGCATATAAAGGTCAAATCCCTGGTGTAACAAAAGCATCTTGGTAATTTAAGATATCAAGGGCGTCAAAACTCCAAGTGAAAATAGGAAACTTGGCGAAGAAACTTTAGTTTCTAGAAAAGTTTATCTTTTTCACACAGAGTTTAGCCCGGGTTCAGTTGGGCTAGCCAATTTGAACACGAGCTACAGCCTTGGCAAAAAAGATCAATTTACTTTGGTGCATGGCTCCTGCATTAAATTGCCTATTTTTGCTTGTGCTGTTACGCTCTCTGTATCATGTATTAACTAGCAAGTGCAACTTGCAAACTACTAGTAAGAGGAGAAAAATAAAATGGTTATGACTGACCCAATCGCAGACTTCCTAACTCGTATTCGTAACGCTAACCAAGCAAAACACGAAGTACTTGAAGTACCTGCATCAAACATCAAAAAAGGGATTGCAGAAATCCTTAAACGCGAAGGTTTTGTTAAGAACGTAGAAATCATCGAAGATGACAAACAAGGCATCATCCGTGTATTCCTTAAATACGGACCAAACGGTGAAAAAGTTATCACAAACTTGAAACGTGTTTCTAAACCAGGACTTCGTGTCTACAAAAAACGTGAAGATCTTCCAAAAGTACTTAACGGTCTTGGAATTGCTATCCTTTCAACTTCTGAAGGTTTGCTTACTGATAAAGAAGCTCGCCAAAAGAATGTTGGTGGTGAGGTTATCGCTTACGTTTGGTAATATTTAGTTCCCAATTTCTTTGTGACTCTTCGTTATCGTCTCTTGCCTAACCCAAAGTTATGCCTGCGAGACGATGCCTCGATTCACTTAGAAATTGAAACCTAAATGTTCCTTTAAATCGAGAAATCGATTTAACCCCGTGAAAACTGGCTGTAATGGCCTGACAATTTAACAGGAGAATAAAAACATGTCACGTATTGGTAATAAAGTTATCGTGTTGCCTGCTGGTGTTGAACTCACTAACAATGACAACGTTGTAACTGTAAAAGGACCTAAAGGAGAACTTACTCGTGAGTTCTCAAAAGATATTGAAATCCGTGTGGAAGGTACTGAAGTAACTCTTCACCGTCCAAACGATTCAAAAGAAATGAAAACTATCCACGGAACTACTCGTGCCCTTTTGAACAACATGGTTGTTGGAGTTTCAGAAGGATTCAAGAAACAACTTGAAATGCGTGGGGTTGGTTACCGTGCACAACTTCAAGGAAACAAACTTGTCTTGGCTGTTGGTAAATCTCATCCAGACGAAGTTGAAGCTCCAGAAGGAATTACTTTTGAACTTCCAAACCCAACAAACATTGTTATCAGCGGAATTTCAAAAGAAGTAGTTGGTCAAACAGCTGCTTACGTACGTAGCCTTCGCTCACCAGAACCTTATAAAGGTAAAGGTATCCGTTACGTTGGCGAATATGTTCGTCTTAAAGAAGGTAAAACAGGTAAATAATCTTGAGTGGTTGATCTTCAACCGCCAAACTATTTTCCAACTTTGTGCATAGCACACGATTTAAAACTAAAGAGGTGAAAACTGTGATTTCTAAACCAGATAAAAACAAACTCCGCCAAAAACGCCACCGTCGCGTTCGCGGAAAACTCTCTGGAACTGCTGATCGCCCACGTTTGAACGTATTCCGTTCTAATACAGGCATCTACGCTCAAGTTATTGATGACGTAGCGGGTGTAACGCTCGCAAGTGCTTCAACTCTTGACAAAGAAGTTTCAAAAGGAACAAAAACTGAACAAGCCGTTGCTGTCGGTAAACTCGTTGCAGAACGTGCAAATGCTAAAGGTATTTCAGAAGTGGTGTTCGACCGCGGTGGATATCTATATCACGGACGTGTGAAAGCTTTGGCTGATGCAGCTCGTGAAAACGGATTGAAATTCTAATAGGAGGACACTAGAAAATGGCATTTAAAGACAATGCAGTTGAATTTGAAGAACGCGTAGTTGCTGTCAACCGTGTTACAAAAGTTGTTAAAGGTGGACGTCGTCTTCGTTTCGCAGCTCTTGTAGTCGTTGGTGACCACAATGGTCGCGTAGGATTTGGTACTGGTAAAGCTCAAGAAGTTCCAGAAGCAATCCGTAAAGCAGTAGAAGATGCTAAGAAAAACTTGATCGAAGTTCCTATGGTTGGAACAACAATCCCACACGAAGTTCTTTCAGAATTCGGTGGAGCTAAAGTATTGTTGAAACCTGCTGTAGAAGGTTCTGGGGTTGCCGCTGGTGGTGCAGTTCGTGCCGTTATCGAGTTGGCAGGTGTAGCTGATGTTACATCTAAATCACTTGGCTCTAACACTCCAATCAACATTGTTCGTGCAACTGTTGAAGGTTTAAAACAATTGAAACGCGCTGAAGAAGTTGCTGCCCTTCGTGGTATCTCAGTTTCTGATTTGGCATAAGAAAGGGGATAAAATGGCTCAAATTAAAATTACTTTGACTAAGTCTCCAATCGGACGCATTCCATCACAACGTAAAACTGTTGTAGCACTTGGACTTGGCAAATTGAACAGCTCTGTTATTAAAGAAGATAACCCAGCAGTACGTGGTATGATCACTGCAGTATCTCACTTGGTAACAGTTGAAGAAGTAAACTAATTAAATGTTAGGGGATGTGCAGTATACCATCCCCTAAAACTAGATATAGTCATCTTTGATGACAAAGGTATAGGCGAGTTGATAAGAGAGACAACCTTTTCTCTCTTATCGGCGCTAGCATTTTACAAAAGAGGAGAAAATATATAATGAAACTTCATGAATTGAAACCTGCAGAAGGTTCTCGTAAAACTCGTAACCGTGTTGGTCGTGGTACTTCATCAGGTAACGGTAAAACATCTGGTCGTGGTCAAAAAGGTCAAAAAGCTCGTAGCGGTGGCGGAGTACGCCTTGGTTTTGAAGGTGGACAAACTCCATTGTTCCGTCGTCTTCCAAAACGTGGATTCACTAACATCAACGCTAAAGAATACGCAATTGTTAACCTTGACCAATTGAACGTCTTTGAAGATGGTGCAGAAGTAACTCCAGTTGTTCTTATCGAAGCAGGAATTGTTAAAGCTGAAAAATCAGGTATCAAAATCCTTGGTAACGGTGAGTTGACTAAGAAATTGTCTGTGAAAGCAGCTAAATTCTCTAAATCAGCTGAAGAAGCTATCACTGCTAAAGGTGGTTCAGTAGAAGTCATCTAAGAGAGGTGACCTATGTTTTTTAAATTATTGAGAGAAGCTCTCAAGGTCAAGCAAGTTCGATCAAAAATTCTTTTTACAATTTTTATCGTTTTGGTCTTCCGTATCGGGACTAGTATTACAGTTCCATGGGTCAATGCCAACAGCTTGAATGCTTTGAGTGGTCTATCTTTTCTAAATATGTTGAGCTTGGTTTCTGGTAATGCCATGAAAAACTTCTCGGTTTTTGCACTTGGTGTTAGTCCATACATTACTGCTTCTATCGTTGTCCAGCTCTTACAAATGGATTTATTACCAAAGTTTGTGGAGTGGGGCAAACAAGGGGAAGTTGGTCGTAGAAAGTTAAATCAAGCAACTCGTTACATTGCCCTTGTACTTGCATTTGTGCAATCTATCGGGATTACAGCTGGTTTTAATGCTTTATCTGGAGCTAAACTCTTGACTGTTCCTCTAACACCACAAGTTTTCCTTGTGATTGGAGGAATCCTAACAGCAGGTAGTATGATTGTTACTTGGTTGGGTGAACAGATTACTGATAAGGGATATGGGAATGGTGTCTCTATGATTATCTTTGCAGGGATTGTTGCTTCAATTCCTGATATGATCAAGGGCATCTATGTAGACTATTTTGTCAACGTACCAAGCGACCGCTTGAACTCATCTCTCATTTTTGTAGGAATTTTAATCGTAGCTGTCTTATTGATTATCTATTTCACAACATATGTACAACAAGCAGAATATAAGATTCCAATTCAGTATACCAAGGTAGCGCAAGGTGCTCCATCTAGTTCATATCTTCCTTTGAAGATTAACCCTGCTGGAGTTATTCCAGTTATCTTTGCTAGCTCGATTACTGCAGCACCAGCGGCAATTTTGCAATTTGTTAGTGCATCTGGACTGGACTGGGCTTGGGTTCGTACAGCTCAGGAGTTGTTGTCGACAACAGCGCCAACAGGTATTGCTCTATATGCTTTGCTGATTATTCTCTTTACATTCTTCTATACATTTGTACAGATTAATCCTGAGAAAGCAGCAGAGAATTTACAAAAGAGCGGTGCTTACATTCACGGTGTCCGTCCTGGTAAAGGGACTGAAGAGTATATGTCAAAACTTCTTCGTCGTCTTGCCACAGTCGGATCACTCTTCCTTGGTGTGATTTCTATTTTACCAATTGTAGCTAAGGATTTATTCGGTCTTTCAGAAGTCGTTGCTTTTGGGGGAACAAGTCTTTTGATCATTATCTCAACAGGTATTGAAGGAATCAAACAATTGGAAGGTTATCTATTGAAACGTAAATATGTTGGTTTCATGAATACAACAGAATAATTGTAATAGAAAATAAAATTCACTATTGCTCAGAGAGTGGAGTGTAAAAATCAAAGACCTTGTCAGATTTTTTACTCCTCTCTTCTATTTTGTTTTTAAATAGGAGTTGAAATGAATTTTTGCTTCTATTTAAAAACAAAAAAGGAGTTTGAATCATGAATCTTTTGATTATGGGATTGCCTGGTGCAGGTAAGGGAACACAAGCAGCTAGAATTGTGGAACAATTTCATGTGGCTCATATCTCAACAGGGGATATGTTCCGTGCAGCGATGGCTAACCAAACTGAAATGGGTGTTCTAGCTAAGTCATACATTGATAAGGGTGAGTTGGTTCCAGATGAAGTTACAAACGGAATCGTTAAAGAACGTTTGGCTCAAGGTGACATTAAGGAAAAAGGATTCCTCTTAGACGGTTTCCCTCGTACCATTGAACAAGCCCGCGCTTTGGATCAAATTTTGGTAGACCTTGGTCTTGAACTTGAGGGTGTAATCAATATTGAAGTAGATCCATCATGCCTACTCGAACGTTTGAGTGGTCGTATCATTCACCGTGAAACTGGCGAAACTTTCCACAAAGTTTTCAACCCACCAGTTGATTACAAAGAAGAAGACTACTATCAGCGTGAAGATGACAAACCAGAGACAGTAAAACGTCGTTTGGATGTCAATATTGCCCAAGGTGAACCGATTATTGCTCACTATCGCGCTAAAGGTTTGGTACATGATATCGAAGGTAATCAAGATATCAATGATGTATTTGCAGATATCGAAAAAGTATTGACAAAATTGAAATAAAAGCGTTTTTCATGCTTGCAAAATGTCTCTACAAATGTTATACTGAGTTAGTCTGACTTATAATTGTTGTCTCTGTGTCTAGAGGCATCAAATCGAAATTTATGGAGGTACTTTTGCGTGGCAAAAGACGATGTGATTGAAGTTGAAGGTAAAGTAGTCGATACTATGCCGAATGCAATGTTTACGGTTGAACTTGAAAATGGACATCAGATTTTAGCAACAGTTTCTGGTAAAATTCGTAAAAACTATATTCGTATTTTAGCGGGAGATCGTGTTACTGTCGAAATGAGTCCATATGACTTGACACGTGGACGTATCACTTACCGCTTTAAATAATCGAAAAACTTGGAGGGATAAGAAATGAAAGTAAGACCATCGGTCAAACCAATTTGCGAATACTGTAAAGTAATTCGTCGTAATGGTCGTGTTATGGTAATTTGCCCAGCAAATCCAAAACACAAACAACGTCAAGGATAAGATAGAAAGGAGAAAACATGGCTCGTATTGCTGGAGTTGACATTCCAAATGACAAACGTGTAGTAATTTCATTGACTTATGTGTACGGTATCGGACTTCCAACATCTAAGAAAATCTTGGCAGCTGCTGGAATTTCAGAAGATGTACGTGTTCGCGATCTTACACCAGATCAAGAAGATGCTATCCGTCGTGAAGTGGATGCAATCAAAGTTGAAGGTGACCTTCGTCGTGAAGTTAACTTGAACATCAAACGTTTGATGGAAATCGGTTCATACCGTGGTATCCGTCACCGTCGTGGACTTCCTGTCCGTGGACAAAACACTAAAAACAACGCTCGCACTCGTAAAGGTAAAGCTGTTGCGATTGCTGGTAAGAAAAAATAATATAGGAGGTAAAAGTCTTGGCTAAACCAACACGTAAACGTCGTGTGAAAAAGAATATCGAATCTGGTATTGCTCATATTCACGCTACATTTAATAACACTATTGTTATGATTACTGATGTGCATGGTAATGCAATTGCTTGGTCATCAGCTGGTGCTCTTGGTTTCAAAGGTTCTCGTAAATCTACACCATTTGCTGCTCAAATGGCTTCAGAAGCTGCTGCTAAATCTGCACAAGAACACGGTCTTAAGTCAGTTGAAGTTACTGTTAAAGGTCCAGGTTCTGGTCGTGAGTCAGCTATTCGTGCTCTTGCTGCCGCTGGTCTTGAAGTAACAGCAATTCGTGATGTGACTCCAGTGCCACACAATGGTGCTCGTCCTCCAAAACGTCGCCGTGTATAATCATAACCTTACACTGCTTTTCGTTTAAGAGGGAGTAACTAAATGATCGAGTTTGAAAAACCAAATATAACAAAAATTGATGAAAATAAAGATTATGGCAAGTTTGTAATTGAACCGCTTGAACGTGGTTACGGTACAACACTTGGTAACTCTCTTCGTCGTGTACTTCTAGCTTCTCTTCCAGGAGCTGCTGTTACATCTATCAATATCGAAGGTGTATTGCATGAATTTGATACTGTTCCGGGTGTTCGCGAAGACGTGATGCAAATCATTCTGAACATTAAAGGTATTGCAGTAAAATCTTATGTTAAAGACGAAAAGATCATTGAACTAGATGTGCAAGGTCCTGCTGAGATTACAGCTGGAGATATCTTGACAGATAGCGACATTGAAATTGTAAATCCAGATCATTATCTCTTTACAATCGGTGAAGGTTCTTCTCTAAGAGCGACAATGACTGTTAACAGTGGTCGTGGATATGTGCCTGCTGATGAAAATAAAAAAGATAATGCACCAGTTGGAACACTTGCTGTAGATTCTATTTATACACCAGTTACAAAAGTCAACTATCAAGTTGAGCCTGCTCGTGTAGGTAGCAATGATGGTTTCGACAAATTAACCCTTGAAATCTTGACTAATGGAACAATTATTCCAGAAGATGCTTTAGGGCTTTCAGCACGTATCTTGACAGAGCATCTTGATTTGTTTACAAATCTTACAGAGATTGCTAAGTCAGCAGAAGTGATGAAAGAAGCTGATACTGAATCGGACGACCGTATCTTGGAACGTACGATTGAGGAACTGGATTTGTCTGTGCGTTCATACAACTGTTTGAAACGTGCCGGTATCAATACTGTGCATGATTTGACAGAAAAATCTGAAGCAGAGATGATGAAAGTAAGAAATCTTGGACGCAAGAGTTTGGAAGAAGTGAAAGTCAAACTCATTGATTTGGGTCTTGGATTGAAAGATAAATAAAGGAGGAATAAATGGCTTACCGTAAACTAGGACGCACTAGCTCACAACGCAAAGCAATGCTTCGCGATTTGACAACTGACCTTTTGATCAACGAATCAATCGTGACTACTGAAGCTCGTGCTAAAGAAATCCGTAAAACTGTTGAAAAAATGATTACTCTAGGTAAACGTGGTGATTTGCATGCACGTCGTCAAGCAGCTGCTTTCGTACGTAATGAAATCGCATCTGAAAACTATGATGAAGCAACTGATAAGTACACTTCTACTACAGCACTTCAAAAATTGTTCTCAGAAATCGCACCTCGTTATGCTGAGCGTAATGGTGGATACACTCGTATCCTTAAAACTGAACCACGTCGTGGTGATGCAGCGCCAATGGCGATCATCGAATTAGTATAAAATCATCAATTTTGTTGAGTGTTATGATGATGGAGTCTTGTGCTCTTAGTCTAGCTCTGGTCTACCGCTAGGACTTATGTCCTAGCGGGAACACTCATCATAAGATGATAAGGTAGACGCTTGTTTACGAAATTGTTTTTTACTTAAGAACAATTTCGTAAGCAGGCGTTTTTGAGTATTTTATTAAGAAATATGCTATACTATTGAAAAAGAAAATCAACAATGTTCATTTTTTTAGAAATGCTAGTGAATAAATCATGCGTAAAATACTCACTGAAATTTGAAGAGTAAACTTAGAAGGCTAGTTTCAGAATAGAAAGTATCAAGAGAAGCACGGATAGAAGGTTTTCGAAGTGTGTCATGTTAAAGGTTGATTGTCTCTAGGGTAGTTAGGTCTAGCTTGACTAATCCTTTGTCTGCCCTTTCCCTTGTACTTTAGAAAAATGAATAATGTAATGTGTTGGAAACGGAGTTTAATCATGAAGGCTATTATTACAGTTGTAGGTAAAGATAAGTCTGGTATTGTTGCGGGTGTCGCATCAAAAATTGCAGAGTTAGGCTTAAATATCGATGATATTTCACAAACAGTTTTAGATGAATTTTTTACAATGATGGCGGTTGTCAGCAGTGATGAAAAACAAGATTTCACTTATCTAAGAAATGAGTTTGAAACCTTTGGACAGTCTTTGAATGTTAAAATTAATATTCAGAGTGCAGCTATTTTTGATGCTATGTACAATATCTAGGAGGGGTCATGGATATTAGACAAGTTACCGAAACAATCGCTATGATTGAGGAGCAGAATTTTGATATTCGGACAATCACTATGGGCATCTCTCTCTTAGACTGTATTGATCCTGATATTCATCGTGCTGCAGATAAAATATATGAGAAGATTACTAGAAAAGCAGCTAATCTAGTTGCGGTTGGTGATGAAATCGCTGCGGAGTTGGGTATTCCCATCGTAAATAAACGTGTGTCCGTAACTCCTATTTCTCTGATTGGGGCAGCGACAGATGCAAGGGACTATGTCCCATTAGCCAAAGCTTTGGACAGAGCTGCTAAGGAGATTGGTGTTGATTTTATTGGTGGATTTTCTGCCTTGGTACAAAAAGGTTACCAAAAAGGTGATGAGATTCTCATCAATTCCATTCCTCGTGCCTTAGCAGAAACAGATAAGGTTTGTTCATCTGTAAATATCGGTTCTACCAAATCGGGTATCAATATGACTGCAGTAGCGGATATGGGACGCATTATCAAGGAAACAGCTTCTCTATCTGATATGGGTGCTGCTAAATTAGTTGTATTTGCCAACGCGGTAGAGGACAATCCTTTTATGGCAGGCGCCTTCCATGGGGTAGGTGAAGCAGATGTTATCATTAATGTTGGTGTTTCAGGACCGGGTGTTGTCAAACGTGCCTTAGAAAAAGTTCGTGATCAGAGCTTTGATGTTGTAGCAGAAACTGTTAAAAAGACAGCTTTTAAGATTACCCGTATTGGGCAATTAGTCGGTCAAATGGCTAGTGAGCGTCTGGGAGTTGATTTTGGAATTGTCGATCTGAGTTTGGCTCCCACTCCTGCAGTAGGTGATTCTGTAGCTCGTGTTCTTGAAGAAATGGGACTAGAAACAGTTGGGACCCATGGAACGACTGCTGCCTTGGCTCTTTTGAACGACCAAGTTAAGAAGGGCGGGGTTATGGCCTGCAACCAAGTTGGTGGTTTATCAGGTGCTTTTATCCCAGTTTCTGAGGACGAGGGGATGATTGCTGCTGTGCAAAATGGCTCCCTTAATTTGGAAAAACTAGAAGCTATGACGGCTATCTGTTCAGTTGGTTTGGATATGATTGCCATTCCTGAGGATACACCTGCAGAAACGATTGCGGCAATGATTGCTGATGAAGCTGCTATCGGGGTCATCAATATGAAAACAACAGCTGTACGTATTATTCCAAAAGGAAAAGAAGGCGATATGATTGAGTTTGGTGGGCTTTTAGGAACAGCTCCAGTCATGAAAGTTAACGGTGCCTCGTCTGTTGACTTCATTGCACGTGGAGGGCAAATCCCAGCTCCGATCCATAGTTTTAAAAATTAAAGCGAAGTGGAATCTGTTTAAGTTGAGTTTAAGGATAGACAGGTATACTATAATCATTAAATAAAGACCTCCTAACTTTATTTAATAGAAATCCTAACTTTTTCATAATAATCTCCTACAAAAGTCACTCCAAAGGGTGACTTTTGTTTTTTCTGATCAGAAATAAGCAGACTTGTATGCCAAAATTTGAGAAATTTTTGAAAAAAGATGATGATTTTAGAGTGAAAATAAGTCTTTTCATTAGGTAAACATGGGCTAAAACCTTGCTATGATTGGCTTTTTGAAAAATTATGGTATAATAGTAGTAGTTTTAATAGATGGAGTTGAATTTTGAAAAAACGCTTTCGTGTAAAAAAAGAGAAAGATTTTAATGCAATATTTAAAGAAGGGAAGAGTTTTGCTAATCGTAAATTTGTTATTTATCGATTAGAAAATAATGAACAGCATTTTCGAGTTGGTCTGTCTGTCAGCAAAAAATTGGGAAACGCTGTCATGAGAAATCAGATCAAAAGAAGAATTCGACATATTCTGATTGAACATAAAAATCAGCTGGTTGAAAACGTAGATTTTGTTGTGATTGCTCGAAAAGGTGTTGAAATCTTGGACTACGCGGAAATGGAAAAAAATCTACTTCACGTATTAAAGTTATCAAAGATTTACCAGGAAGGAAATGGGAGTGAAAAAGAAATTACAGTTGACTAGCTTCATGGTGCTTGCTTTGTTTGTGATGAGCGCCTGCACAGCTAGTGGTACGCCGAGTGAGATTACAGCGGAATCAACAGATTTTTGGAGTAAATTTGTTTATTTTTTTGCTGAAACCATTCGCTTTTTATCATTTGATACAAGTATTGGTCTGGGGATTATATTATTTACCCTTCTGATTAGAACGATTCTTCTACCAGTTTTTCAAATACAAATGGTGGCATCTAGAAAGATGCAAGAAGTACAACCACTGGTTAGGGAGTTGCGAGAACGTTATCAGGGACGTGATATGGAGAGTCGTACCAAGTTAGACCAAGAAATGCGTCAGTTGTTTAAGCAGCATGGCGTCAAACAGTCAGCTTCTCTGTGGCCAATCTTAATCCAGATGCCAGTCTTGTTGGCCTTGTTCCAAGCTTTGAGTAGAGTAGAATTTCTAAAAACAGGTCATTTCTTATGGATTAACCTTGGTGGTGTAGATACGACTTTTGTTTTGCCAATTTTGGCAGCTATCTTTACTTTCCTTAGCACTTGGTTATCCAATAAGGCCATGGTTGAGAAAAATGGCGCCATGACAGGAATGATGTATGCAATGCCAGTCATGATTTTCTTCTTTGCCATGTATTCACCAAGTGGGGTTGCCTTATATTGGGCGGTATCCAATGCTTATCAGGTGCTACAAACCTATCTGCTCAACAATCCATTTAAGATTATTGCAGAGCGTGAGGCGGGAGTACAGGCTCAGAAGGATTTAGAAGGTAAGAAGAGAAAAGCTCTGAAGAAAGCACAGAAAAAGAAAAAGTAAAAGTAAGGAGGAATCTTGTAATGGTATTATTTACAGGTTCAACGGTTGAAGAAGCGATCCAGACGGGATTGAATGAAATGGGAATTCCTAGAATGAAGGCGCATATTAAGGTCGTATCAAGGGAGAAAAAAGGATTCTTTGGCCTTTTTGGGAAGAAACCAGCGCAAGTGGATATCGAAGCTATTAGTGAGACAACTGTCGTTAAGGCGAATCAGCAAGCAGTCAAGGGGGTTCCTAAGGAAGTTAATGCCAAGAACGAACCAGTTAAGACTGTTAGTGAAGCAACCGTAGACTTAGGGCATGTTGTTGAAGCCATTAAGAAAATCGAGGAAGAAGGGCAAGGCATCTCTGATGAGGTTAAGGCTGAAATTCTGAAAAATGAAAAAGAAGCGAGCACGATTCTCCAAGAGACAGGTCATATTGCTATTCTAAAAGATTTGCTTCCAGAAGAGCCTAAAGAGCAGGAAGTAGTAGAACAAGAACAGAATGATGATTTAGAAAATCTAGGTTTGAAGATTGAGCCGACCTACGATATTGACCAGGTTGTTGAAGAAGTGACCAGCTATGTTCAAGGTATTATTGATGATATGGATGTTGAGGGAGCAATCTCAAGCACTTCAAATCGCCGTTCTATTAATATGCAAATCGATACTAATGAACCAGGTCGTATTATCGGTTACCACGGGAAGGTCTTGAAATCTCTCCAACTTTTAGCACAGAATTATCTCTATAATCGCTATTCAAGAACCTTCTATATTACCATCAATGTTAATGACTATGTAGAGCACCGTGCGGAAGTTTTGCAGAGCTATGCACAAAAATTAGCTACACGTGTCTTAGAAGAGGGACGTAGTCAGGTGACTGATCCAATGTCTAGTAGCGAACGTAAAATTATCCATCGTATCATTTCACGTATGGAAGGTGTCACTAGTTATTCAGAAGGTGATGAGCCAAATCGTTACGTTGTCGTTGATACAGAATAAAATAGAAAATCAGGGCTTCCCTGATTTTTTGCTAGCTAAGGGAGGTTAATCCTATGTTGAATACAATGAGAGACTATCTAGCTTTCTCTGACTTACAGTATCAAAAACCAGAGAAGGCAGGGCAAGATGCTGAGAAAATGCTTTATTTGAGGAGTAAGGGACAGGAAGCTAGAAAGGCTTTTACAGAACTGGCCAAGGCTTTTCAAGCAAGGCATCCAGAATGGATACTGCAAGGAACGAGTCAGTGGATGAATCAAGCCCAACGTTTGCGACCACATTTCTGGGCTTATTTACAGCGTGAAGGGGAAGTGGCGGAGCCTATGTTGGCCCTTCGTTTGTATGGAAGCCCTTCTGATTTTGGAGTTTCACTAGAAGTGAGTTTTATTGAACGTAAGAAGGATGAGCGAACATTAGACAAACAAGCCAAGGTCTTAGAAGTTCCAGTGGTAGAAGGGATTTACTATCTAGTCTACTCAGATGGAGAAAGTCAAAGGATGGAGGCTACTGAGGAAAATCGCCAAATTTTAAGAGAAAAACTATCCCATCAGGAAGTCCGAAAGGTTTTAGTTAAGGTAGATGTTCCAGTGACAGACGAACAAATTCTAGACAAGTTTTTAGATGAATTAGACAAAGCTTTTGAAAAACTATTACCTTACTATCAAGCAACTAGAAATTAGCCTAATCGGCTGAGTCATTTTATAGTAAATTGTTTGATTGCTATTCTAAGTATTTTTTCATATAATAGTAGAAATGGAATATGTGATAGACCTATCACCTCAAAGAGAAAGGAAATTCTATGTCAAATCTATCTGTTAATGCGATTCGTTTTCTAGGTATTGACGCTATCAATAAAGCCAACTCAGGTCACCCAGGGGTGGTTATGGGAGCTGCACCGATGGCCTACAGCCTATTCACTAAAGAACTTCGTATCAATCCAGCTCAACCAAACTGGATTAACCGCGACCGTTTTATTCTTTCAGCAGGTCATGGTTCAATGCTCCTTTATGCCCTTCTTCATCTTTCTGGTTTTGAAGATGTGAGCATGGATGAAGTGAAGAACTTCCGTCAATGGGGTTCTAAAACACCAGGTCACCCAGAGTTTGGGCATACAGCGGGAGTTGATGCCACAACAGGTCCTCTAGGACAAGGGATTGCAACTGCGACTGGTTTTGCTCAAGCAGAACGTTTCCTTGCAGCTAAGTACAATCGTGAAGGTTATAACATCTTTGACCACTACACTTACGTTATCTGTGGTGATGGTGACTTGATGGAAGGTGTTTCAAGCGAAGCCGCTTCTTATGCAGGCTTGCAAAAGCTAGACAAGTTGGTTGTTCTTTATGATTCAAATGATATCAACTTGGATGGTGAGACAAAAGATTCCTTCACAGAGAGTGTTCGCGATCGTTACAATGCCTACGGTTGGCATACAGCCTTGGTAGAAGATGGAACAGACTTAGAAGCTATTCATGCTGCTATTGAAGAAGCTAAGGCTTCAGGAAAACCATCTTTGATCGAAGTGAAAACTGTTATTGGTTATGGTTCTCCAAACAAACAAGGGACTAACGCTGTACACGGTGCTCCTCTTGGAGCGGATGAAACTGCAGCAACTCGCCAAGCCCTTGGTTGGGACTACGAACCATTTGAAATCCCAGAACAAGTTTATGCTGATTTCAAAGAAAATGTTGCAGACCGTGGTGCATTAGCATATGAAGCATGGACTAAATTAGTTGCAGATTATAAAGAAGCTCACCCAGAACTGGCTGCAGAAGTGGAAGCTATCATCGAAGGACGCGATCCAGTTGAGTTGACTCCAGAAGACTTCCCAGCTTTAGAAAATGGTTTCTCTCAAGCGACACGTAACTCAAGCCAAGATGCCTTGAATGTTGTGGCTGCTAAATTGCCAACCTTCCTTGGTGGATCAGCAGACCTCGCTCATTCAAATATGACTTACATCAAAACTGATGGACTTCAAGATGATGCAAATCGTTTGAATCGTAACATCCAATTTGGTGTTCGTGAATTTGCAATGGGTACAGTCTTGAACGGAATGGCTCTTCACGGTGGACTTCGTGTTTACGGAGGGACATTCTTCGTATTCTCAGACTACCTTAAGGCAGCGGTTCGATTGTCGGCTTTACAAGGTCTTCCAGTGACTTATGTCTTCACACACGATTCAATCGCAGTTGGTGAAGATGGACCAACTCATGAACCGATTGAACACTTGGCTGGCCTTCGTGCTATGCCAAACCTTAATGTCTTCCGTCCTGCTGATGCACGTGAAACACAAGCAGCTTGGTATCAAGCAGTCAAAAGCGAGAAAACTCCGACTGTTCTTGTCTTGACTCGTCAAAACTTGACTGTTGAGGAAGAAACAGACTTTGACAAGGTTGCGAAAGGTGCTTATGTCGTTTATGAAAATGCAGCAGACTTCGACACTATCTTGATTGCGACTGGTTCAGAGGTTAATCTCGCTGTTGCAGCCGCTAAAGAATTGGCAAGCCAAGGTGACAAGGTGCGCGTGGTCAGCATGCCATCTACAGATGTTTTTGACGCACAAGATGCAGCCTATAAAGAAGAAATCTTACCAAATGCAGTTCGTCGCCGTGTAGCAGTCGAAATGGGAGCAACTCAAAACTGGTACAAATACGTTGGTCTTGATGGAGCAGTTCTTGGTATTGATACCTTTGGAGCTTCTGCCCCAGCACCAAAAGTTTTAGCAGAGTTTGGCTTTACAGTTGAAAATCTTGTAGAACTTGTGAATAACTTGAAATAATCTAGAGGCATATTGCTAAAAAATCGAGGTTGGGAATTTTTGTCCCAGCCTCTTTCTTGATATAAAAGCATGGCCTAATCTTGTAAAAACACTTAAAATTTGTTATAGTAGTTTTATCTGAATTACAAAGGAGTAAAAATAATGGGTGGGAATTTAACATTTTTGATTATGCTTGTCTTGATGTTGGGCTTGATGTTCTTCATGCAACGTTCTCAAAAGAAACAAGCGGAAAAACGTATGGAGAGCCTCAATAAGCTTCAAAAAGGCTACGAAGTAATCACTATCGGTGGTCTCTACGGTACAGTCGATGAAGTAGACACAGAAAATAGAACAATTGTTCTTGATGTTGATGGCGTATACCTAACCTTCGAACTAGCAGCAATTCGAACTGTTTTGCCAGTCAAAGAAGCTGTGACACCTGAAGGAGCTGTTATTGAAGACGGCAGTGCTATTGAAGAATAAAACGGGGTGGATCTCATTCCCGTTTTTCTATAAGTGAGAGGAAGAGTAATGAAAAAAATTGCCTTTGTCTGTCTTGGTAATATTTGTCGCAGTCCTATGGCGGAATTTGTGATGAAATCCTTGACTGATAAGTATGAGGTTCAAAGCCGAGCGACTTCTTCCTGGGAACATGGCAATCCGATTCACAAAGGAACACAAGAAATCTTTCGAAGCTATGGCGTTCCTTATGATACTTCGAAAACTTCCCAACAAATTTCTAAAAATGACTTTGAGTATTTTGACTATATCATTGGGATGGATGAGTCTAACCTTGCTGACTTATATCAGATGTGCCCGCAAGATCAACAAGATAAGATCCAAGCGTTTGCATCTGAAAGCGTTCCAGACCCATGGTATACAGGTGATTTTGAAGAAACTTACGATCGGATTTCAACTGGTTGTCGAGCTTGGTTAAGTCGCTTAGAAAATGAGAGTGAAAATGGAAAATATAAAGAAACTCTATGAAAAATACAGTGTCTATTTGACACGCTCTAGACTAGAAATTGCGACAGTAATCGTCATTGTTGTTTGCGCAGGTTTAGTATTCCTGACAAATCTTCCCAAGCAAGGAGTTCTCAAACTGGATGGGGATACCATTGTTTACGATGGAAGCCTAGTTCGTGGTAAGATGAATGGTCAGGGAACTGTTACCTTTGCAAATGGTGATAGCTATACTGGAGAATTCAGTAATGGAGCCTTCAATGGTAAAGGCACCTACCAAGCCAAAGCAGGCTGGGTATATGAGGGTGATTTTGTAAATGGCCAAGCTGAGGGAAAAGGAAAATTGACTACTGAACAAGAAGTAGTTTATGAGGGAGACTTCAAGCAAGGTTTGTTCCAACAAGCACAGTAACCTCCTCCTAGAAGGAGGTCTTCTTTTAGAGTATAAGAAAACGCTTACATGGAAACAAAAGGTATTTCCATCCCCTCTTTACAATTAAGTTTGTGAAAAATAAAACTTTTTTAAAAATATTCACAAACTAGTGGCTCAAAAGCATCTGCAAAAGGGTGTTTGACATCATTTTCACAAACAAATAAAAAAAGTTTGTGAAATGTCTATGAAACTGTTTACAAACGTTTAAAAAAGAGTTATAATAAACTTGTGAAAAAATTAACAAAGGACTCGCAATCCTTGAAAGCTATGGAGGAAAATATGGCTGATAAAAAAACTGTAACACCAGAAGAAAAGAAACTCGCTGCTGAAAAGCATGTCGATGGTTTGGTGCAAAAAGCTTTAGTTGCCCTTGAAGAAATGCGTAAACTTGACCAAGATCAAGTCGATTATATCGTAGCAAAAGCTTCAGTTGCAGCACTTGATGCTCACGGAGAATTGGCTTTACATGCCTTTGAAGAAACAGGACGTGGAGTATTTGAAGATAAAGCAACTAAAAACCTATTTGCTTGTGAGCACGTAGTAAACAACATGCGCCACACTAAAACAGTTGGTGTTATCGAAGAAGATGATGTAACAGGATTGACTCTTATCGCTGAACCGGTTGGTGTTGTTTGTGGTATTACTCCAACAACTAACCCAACTTCAACAGCAATCTTTAAAGCGTTGATTTCATTGAAGACTCGTAATCCTATTGTCTTTGCATTCCACCCATCAGCTCAAGAATCATCAGCTCACGCAGCTCAAATCGTTCGTGATGCAGCGATTAAAGCAGGAGCTCCTGAAAACTGTGTACAGTGGATTACTGAACCATCTATGGAAGCAACTAGTGCGCTTATGAACCACGAAGGTATTGCAACAATCCTTGCAACAGGTGGTAATGCCATGGTTAAAGCCGCATACTCATGTGGTAAACCAGCTCTTGGGGTAGGTGCCGGTAACGTTCCA
Organism: Streptococcus infantis; assembly: GCF_047463615.1. Taxonomy (GTDB): domain Bacteria; phylum Bacillota; class Bacilli; order Lactobacillales; family Streptococcaceae; genus Streptococcus; species Streptococcus infantis_X. The sequence goes on from NZ_JASHDO010000008.1 coordinate 72,322, forward strand.
GCTTATGTTGAAAAATCAGCTAACATCCGCCAAGCTGCTCACGATATTGTAATGTCTAAATCATTTGACAACGGTATGGTCTGTGCATCTGAACAAGCGGTTATCATTGATAAAGAAATTTACGATGAATTTGTAGCAGAGTTCAAATCTTATCACACTTACTTTGTAAACAAAAAAGAAAAAGCTCTTCTTGAAGAGTTCTGCTTCGGCGTGAAAGCAAACAGCAAAAACTGTGCTGGTGCAAAATTGAACGCTGACATCGTTGGTAAACCAGCAACTTGGATTGCAGAACAAGCAGGATTTACTGTTCCAGAAGGAACAAACATTCTTGCTGCAGAATGTAAAGAAGTTGGTGAAAACGAGCCATTGACTCGTGAAAAATTGTCACCAGTTATCGCAGTTTTGAAATCTGAAAGCCGTGAAGATGGTATTGCCAAAGCTCGTCAAATGGTTGAATTTAACGGTCTTGGGCACTCAGCAGCCATCCATACTGCCGATGAAGAATTGACTAAAGAATTTGGTAAAGCTGTTAAAGCTATTCGTGTTATCTGTAACTCACCTTCTACTTTCGGTGGTATCGGGGACGTTTACAATGCCTTCTTGCCATCATTGACACTCGGATGTGGTTCTTACGGACGTAACTCAGTTGGGGATAACGTTAGCGCCATTAACCTCTTGAACATCAAAAAAGTCGGAAGACGGAGAAATAACATGCAATGGATGAAACTTCCTTCAAAAACATACTTTGAACGTGATTCAATTCAATACCTTCAAAAATGTCGTGACGTTGAGCGTGTCATGATCGTTACTGACCACGCTATGGTAGAGCTTGGCTTCCTTGATCGTATCATCGAACAACTTGACCTTCGTCGCAATAAGGTTGTTTACCAAATCTTTGCTGATGTAGAACCAGATCCAGATATCACTACAGTTGAACGTGGTACTGAGATTATGCGTGCCTTCAAACCAGATACAATCATCGCTCTTGGTGGTGGATCACCAATGGATGCTGCTAAAGTAATGTGGCTCTTCTACGAGCAACCAGAAGTGGACTTCCGTGACCTTGTTCAAAAATTCATGGATATCCGTAAACGTGCCTTCAAATTCCCATTGCTTGGTAAGAAGACTAAATTCATCGCTATCCCAACTACATCTGGTACAGGATCTGAAGTAACACCATTTGCCGTTATCTCTGATAAAGCAAACAACCGTAAATACCCAATCGCTGACTACTCATTGACACCAACTGTGGCAATCGTAGACCCTGCTTTGGTATTGACAGTTCCTGGATTTGTAGCCGCTGATACTGGTATGGACGTATTGACTCACGCAACTGAAGCTTACGTATCACAAATGGCTAGCGACTATACTGATGGACTTGCTCTTCAAGCAATCAAACTTGTATTCGAAAACCTTGAAAGCTCAGTTAAGAATGCAGACTTCCACTCACGTGAGAAAATGCATAACGCTTCAACAATCGCTGGTATGGCCTTTGCGAATGCCTTCCTAGGTATTTCTCACTCAATGGCTCACAAGATTGGTGCGCAATTCCACACAGTTCACGGACGTACAAATGCAATCTTGCTTCCATACGTTATCCGTTACAACGGTACTCGCCCAGCTAAGACAGCTACATGGCCTAAGTACAACTACTACCGTGCAGACGAGAAATATCAAGATATCGCTCGTATGCTTGGACTTCCAGCTTCTACACCAGAAGAAGGGGTTGAATCTTTCGCAAAAGCTGTTTACGAACTCGGTGAGCGCGTAGGTATCGAAATGAACTTCAAAGCACAAGGTGTTGACGAAAAAGAATGGAAAGAACATTCACGTGAATTGGCCTTCCTTGCTTATGAAGACCAATGTTCACCTGCAAATCCACGTCTTCCAATGGTTGACCATATGCAAGAAATCATCGAAGATGCATACTATGGTTACAAAGAAAGACCAGGACGTCGCAAATAATTGATTATCAGCCAGAGGCAGGAGGAATCCTGTCTCTTTTTTGTAATTCTTTTTGTAAAATGGTATAATAATCGCATATATTTATTTGAAAATCAAATCTTTTATAATCGTGTGAGGGAGAAATGTAAGAGATGAATGAGCTAGGGGAAAAGGTAAGGCTTCTTAGAGAGGGGAAAGGACTAAGTCGTCCAGTTTTTTGTGGAGATGAGTCTGAGTTATCAGTCCGTCAGTTGGTGCGCATTGAAAAAGGAGAATTTCGTCCTACTATAAAAACACTGGAATATATTGCAGATAGGTTAGACATTCCCTCCTATGTCTTGATGCCAGACTATAAGGAATTACCGAAGCGTTACCAAGAATTAAAATACTTTCTTCTTCATCATCCTGACTATGGAGACAAAGAGTTGCAGGAACAAAAGGAAGAATATTTTGATGAGATTTTTGAGTGTTTTTATGATGATTTGCCACGTGATGAGAAAGTGCTAGTGGATTGTCTACAAGCCATAGATACAGTGAGAGCAACTAGTAATTCCTTGTATGGTGAAAGTGTGCTTGAAAATGGCCTGCAGGACTTACTATCCAGAGATGTATATAAAGCGGAGGATCTATTAAGACTGAGGTTGTATTTTGCATGTAACTTAATGGATGGTTTGAAAGCGGGTGAAATAAAAGAATCTGAGTATGAGAATATTCTTTATTTTCATGAGAAACTAAGTTCGCAGATTGATAAGATAGAGTTCGATTGTTTAGACTTACTTAGAGATTCCTTACTAGCTTCTTTAACTTGTATAGAGATTATGGGGCTGTTTCATTATTTTAAGAGGGCAGTTGAAACGTTAAATAAAATAGGGCAAAAAACACGAGATTTTCAAAAACAACCGATTGTCTTGATGCTTGAGTGGAAATATTATATTCAGACAGATTATGATACAGCCAAACAAAAGTATGAAGAAGCAAAAATGATGGCGAGAATGTTTGGCAATGAGAAGTTAATCGTTAGTTTAGATAATGAATGGGGCCGAGGACCTAGAAAGATATCGTTAAAGGGTTTATAGGAGTGACATTTCTGTTATACAGTTTGTTTAAGTGTCAAAGTTTTTATAATCATGCGAGGGGCAAATGAGCAAGCCAAATGAGTTAGGGGAAAAGTTAAGACTCCTTAGAGAGGGGAAAGGACTAAGTCGTCCAGTGTTTTGTGGGGATGAGTCCGAACTATCAGTGCGTCAGTTGGTGCGCATCGAAAAAGGAGAATTTCGTCCTACTTTAAAAACACTTGAATATATAGCGGATAGGCTAGATATTCCATCTTATATTTTGATGCCAGATTACAAGGAATTGCCTAAACGTTACCAAGACTTAAAGTACTTTCTTCTGCATCATCCTGACTACGGAGACAAAGAGTTGCAGGAACAAAAGGAAGAATACTTTGATGAAATTTTTGAGTGTTTTTATGATGGTTTATCATCTGATGAGAAGGTGGTAGTGGATTGTCTTCAAGCCATAGAAGAAGTGAGAGCGACTGATAATGAACAGTATGGACTGGCGCTTGTAGATGATTTTTTGGACGAACTTTGTAATCGAAGCGAGTTTTCGTTTTCAGATTTTTTAAAAATTCGATTGTATTTTTTATGTAGTTATTTAGAGTATATAAAAATAGGACAGTTAGCTATTAGTAAGCAGATACAACTTCAATCAATGTTTCAAAAAGTTTGTGATAGAGTAGAAAAAATTCATACTGAAGACTTATTTCTAGTTCGAGATGTGTTGTTTGCAGGATTAGGTAGTTGTGAATTGCTTAACGATTTAGAATTATTTAAGTTGGCAGTGGAAAAACTTAATTGGATTGCTGAAAAAACACGAGATTTTCAAAAACAACCGATTGTCTTGATGGTGGAGTGGAAATATTATATTCAGACAGATTATGATTCAGCCAAACAAAAGTATGAAGAAGCAAAAATGATGGCGAGAATGTTTGGCAATGAGCAGTTAATCGTTAGTTTAGATAATGAATGGGCCGAGGACCTAGAAAGATATCGTTGAAGGGTTTATAGGAGTGACATTTCTGTCATTGGGGAAATGTCACTTTTTTGTTACAATAAATTCGTAAAAAAGAGAAAGGAATTCTTTGATTCCTTTTGAATCTGATTGATAAATATAGTTTGTATCGTTATACGATATCACAAGTGATTAAAGGAGATGCCATGTCCATTTTATCCATTAAAAATATTTCAAAATTTTACGCCTTGGATGGCAAGCATAAAGAGCAGGCTCTAAGAAATATTAACCTGCAGATTGAAGAAGGGAAAATTACTGCGATTTATGGTCCGTCAGGCTGTGGCAAAACCAGTCTACTCAATATCATCAGCGGTTTAGATAGGGAGTACGAGGGAGTTTTAGAATTTAAAGGAGCCTCACTCCGTGAGCTATCAGAGACTGAACTAACTCAATTTCGCAAAGATAATATTGGATTTGTCTTTCAAAACTTCAATCTTATTCCCCACCAGTCAGTTTTGGACAATGTCAAGTTGCCTCTCTATGTCAAAGATTTATCCGATAAAGAAATGACAAGAATAGCTCAAGAGCAACTAGTCAGTTTAGGAATGGAACCTTTTATGGCTAAGAATGTCAAGCAACTTTCTGGAGGTCAAAAGCAACGTGTAGCGATTGCGCGTGCTCTGGTCAATCAGCCGGATATGATTGTAGCTGATGAGCCAACAGGGTCACTGGATTCTCAATCCCAAGAAATTGTATTAGAAGTATTTAAAAGTTTGGCCAAATCTGGGAAAACAGTACTGATTGTGACTCATAACCCAGAAGTAGCTGAATATGCAGATGTAATTATCAAAATGAAGGATGGTGAAGTCGTTGAAGAAGTCAAAAAATAAAGGATTATCCTTTAAAAATAAATTCAAACTTTCTTTAAGTAACTTTATGGAAAGAAAGTGGCGTAATTTGTTGATTGCGGTAGCAACTTCAATCGGTTTTGTAGGCGTACTGATTTCTTTTGGTCTGGGAAATGCTCTGATTTCTATGATTGATGAAAATACAAACGGAGGGAAGCTCCCTTCCCAAGTTCAGATTGCACTGAATTCCAGTGCTGCTGGAAGAGGTTTTTTGAACCAAGATGATAAAAACTACATCACGGATACAGTCGGAAAAGAGTCTATTAAATATTTAGAAAGTCCTTTTAGCATGAGCATGTCAAAGATTAGCATAGACGGACAAGAAGTAGACTTTAGTCAAACCATGCCTTCTTATGCTCAGGTTGTGAGTTTATATGAGGATACAAGTATTTCTGTTAGTAGTAACGAGGAAAACAAAGTATTAGCGGGCTCTATTTACACTGATGCGAAAGAGCAGGGATTGACGATTCCGATGAGTCTACTGAAAAATTGGAATGAACAAACAGGAAAAAATCTGACGGCTAGTGATGTTATAGGCAAAACAGTATTGGCAAGCATTGTAGAAAATGGTGCTGAAGGTAGCAAGACTTCTCAATTTCAAACTCAGATTGTACGTGTGATCAATGATGAAGATGACATGGAGGACAGTAACAGTTTTATGTCAGCCTATCAAATGGAATCTATTTTGAAAGAGGCTGGATTTACAAAGACTGTATCTTATTTCATTTTGGAACTCAAAGATCCATCTCAGACAAAAGCAGTAACAGAAGAATTGCAGAAAAACAAGAAGTATACAGTTCTTTCTCAACAGGCAGTTCTTGATATTGTGATTACCTTTATTCGTGTTATTCAGGGACTCTTGATAGTACTTTCTTCTCAAGCTATTTTGGTATCCGCTGTTATGATAGGTATTATTATCTACATCAATATCATGCAACGTTCTAAGGAAATAGGTGTTATGAAGGCAGTTGGTTATCAAAATAATGATGTGAAAGGTATTTTTATCTACGAAGCTATTTGGATTGTAGGGATTGCTTTGTTTATGGCATTTTTGATTGCACAAGGGATTGGAAGTTTGGCGAATGTAGCTGTGAATCATTTCTACCCGTCTATTTCTAAAGTTTTTGAATTAAACGTCCTTTCTATTTTTAGTACTCTAGTTTTTGCAGTACTACTTGCTTATATTTCAGCCTACTTTCCAGCCCGTAAGATTAGTAAAATGGATCCGGTAGAATCTTTACGCTATGAATAAGTGCAAAAAGAAACTAGCATAGAAAATCAAGGCCAGCGCTTGCAATTAAACTCAAATAGTTATATAATAGGTTTGTTGAAAGGTGATTTGTAGTGATTCAAGTTACTCTTTTCACAATAAAATTTTCATGATTTTCATAAGGAGGAAATCACTAATGGTAGTTAAAGTTGGTATTAACGGTTTCGGACGTATCGGTCGTCTTGCTTTCCGCCGTATCCAAAACGTAGAAGGTGTTGAAGTTACTCGCATCAACGACCTTACAGATCCAGTTATGCTTGCACACTTGTTGAAATATGACACAACTCAAGGTCGTTTCGACGGAACTGTGGAAGTTAGAGAAGGTGGATTTGAAGTTAACGGTAAATTCATCCGTGTTTCTGCTGAACGTGATCCAGAACAAATCGACTGGGCTAACGACGGTGTAGAAATCGTTCTTGAAGCTACTGGTTTCTTTGCTAAGAAAGCAGCTGCTGAAAAACACTTGCACCCAGGTGGAGCTAAGAAAGTTGTTATTACTGCTCCTGGTGGAAACGACGTTAAAACAGTTGTATTCAACACTAACCACGATGTTCTTGATGGTACTGAAACAGTTATCTCAGGTGCTTCATGTACTACAAACTGCTTGGCTCCAATGGCTAAAGCTCTTCAAGACAACTTTGGTGTTGTAGAAGGATTGATGACTACTATCCACGCTTACACTGGTGACCAAATGATCCTTGACGGACCACACCGTGGTGGTGACCTTCGTCGTGCTCGCGCTGGTGCAGCAAACATCGTTCCTAACTCAACTGGTGCTGCTAAAGCTATCGGTCTTGTAATCCCAGAATTGAACGGTAAACTTGACGGATCTGCACAACGCGTTCCAACTCCAACTGGATCAGTTACTGAATTGGTTGCTGTTCTTGAAAAGAACGTTACTGTTGATGAAGTGAACGCAGCTATGAAAGCAGCTTCAAACGAATCATACGGTTACACAGAAGATCCAATCGTATCTTCAGATATCGTAGGTATGTCTTACGGATCATTGTTTGACGCAACTCAAACTAAAGTTCTTGACGTTGACGGTAAACAATTGGTTAAAGTTGTTTCATGGTACGACAACGAAATGTCATACACTGCACAACTTGTACGTACTCTTGAATACTTCGCTAAAATCGCTAAATAATTCTTGAGTTGATAAAAGCAAGGCCAACTGGTCTTGCTTTTTCTTATTTGCTTAGAAATAGAAAAAAGAGGCTGGAAAAAAATTCGGCCTCGATAATTATAAGAAATGATTTTTGACGCGTAAACTGATTGAACTTTTTTGTGAGCTTTTAAACTTCCCAAAAGCTCCCTTGACTAAAACTAAATTTTACTATCGATGATATCTAGTTTTCGGCTGGATTGTTGAAGTCTAGGGAATGAGAAAACCAAACCTTCTCATACCGAATACTATTGAATGGACCTTGATTTTAAATGTGCTTCGAAAGAGTCGGACAAGGCATTTAAAGTTAATTTTTCAAGAGTTAAGGGATGTGTGAAGGAAAGTTTATAGGCGTGGAGCATGAGTCTACTTGTTTTTGAATTTGGATTGTAGAGGGGGTCGCCGAGGATGGGGTGATTGTGGTGGGAAAGATGGACCCGAATTTGATGTGTCCGTCCGGTTTTTAGTTGACAACGAACCAATGAAGTTCTATTTTTAAACTCTTTTAGTCGAGTCACGTGGGTTTCGGCGTATTGACCATTTTTTTGATCCACAACTCTTTTTCTACGATCGTGACGATCACGACCGATTTTATCACGGAAAACAAGTTCTTTACTACCGACCTTGCCAGCAACTAGCGCCCAGTACTCTCGAGAGATTTCTTTTTTCTCCAATAAACGATTGAGAATGGGGAGGATGAAGGGATTTTTAGCAAAAAGCACTAAACCACTTGTTTCCATGTCTAGTCTATGAACCACATAACAGGTTTGCCCTGTGTAAGCTGTCACGTGATTGAGGAGGGCAATCTCGTCAGGTTGATTCCCGTGAGTTTTCATTCCCTCAGGCTTGTTGACAACGATTAAATGTTGGTCTTGGTAGACTTCTTGGACAAGATTTGGGTCTCCCCAAGGGATTTCCTTGCTAGGATAGTCATCAGATTCAAAAGTTAACTGACACTCATCGCCAGGTTTAATGATTTGATGCCAGTGAACTTGTTCTTTGTTAATGAGAACATTCTTTTTAGTCCTCAGGAAATGACGGATTTTTCTCGGAATGAGTAGTTGCTCCTCTAGGAAAAATTTGACGGTCATTTCAGGCAAAGAATCCGGAATAATAAAGGTAAATTTCATACAGATATTGTAACAAAAAATAACCTATTTGGACAGAGAAACTAGCTAAATTCTTGTCTTCCTAAGGGGAAGATGATAAAATAAACGCATGAAATTAGATAATCTATTTGAAAAAATCCTTTCTTTGTTTAAGAAAGAGGAGATTGAAACTCCAGAAGCAAAAAATGACGACGTTTATAAAGAAGAAAGAGCGACGAGTAACTTGCGACGATCTAGAGGAGAGAGAAAGAAGGCAGGACAAGTCGGACCAATTCGCAAATTTTGGCGTCGCTACCATCTGACGAAAATCGTCCTTATCCTAGGACTTAGTGCCAGTTTATTCGTTGGGGTCTATCTATTTGCCTTGGCTAAATCAACAAATGTTACAGACCTGCAAAATGCTTTAAAAACACGAACTGTCATCTTTGACAGAGAGGAGAATGAGGCAGGGGCCTTATCGGGGCAAAAGGGAACCTATGTTGAGCTTGCTGATATTAGCGAAGATTTACAAAATGCAGTCATCGCAACTGAAGATCGAAGTTTTTATAAAAATGATGGTATTAACTATGCCCGTTTCTTCATGGCAATATTGACAGCAGGCAGATCGGGTGGAGGTTCTACCATTACTCAGCAGTTGGCAAAAAATGCCTATTTATCTCAAGATCAGACTGTGCAGAGAAAGGCAAAAGAATTCTTCCTTGCCTTGGAACTAACCAAAAAATACAGTAAAAAAGAAATTCTGACTATGTACTTGAACAATGCCTACTTTGGTAATGGAGTTTGGGGTGTTGAGGATGCAAGTAAAAAGTATTTTGGGGTTTCAGCTTCACAATTAACTCTTGATGAAGCGGCTACTCTAGCGGGAATGCTTAAAGGACCGGAATTATACAATCCTTTAAGTTCGCTTGAAGATTCTACTAATCGTAGGGATACTGTTTTGCAAAACATGGTTGCAGCTGGATTTATTGATAAGGATACTGAGGCAACATCAGCTGGTGTTGATATGGCTTCTAGGTTGCAGGATACTTATGAGGGGAAAATATCAGATTACCGATATCCGTCTTATTTTGACGCGGTTGTCAATGAGGCGGTTGAAAAGTATAACTTAACAGAAGAAGAAATTGTTAACAACGGCTATCGAATTTATACAGAGCTAGATCAGAATTACCAGGCTAATATGCAGGTCATTTATGAAAATACATCTCTGTTCCCAACAGCCGAAGATGGAACGCATGCTGAGTCAGGCAGTGTCGCCTTGGAGCCTAAAACAGGAGGCGTACGAGGAGTTGTAGGCCGTGTAGCGGGTGATGATAAAACAGGTTTCCGTAATTTTAACTATGCAACTCAGTCAAAAAGAAGTCCAGGTTCAACTATTAAACCCTTAGTTGTCTACACACCAGCAGTCGAAGCTGGTTGGGCTCTTAATAAAGAGTTGGATAATCATACTATGCAATATGATGACTATAAAGTAGACAACTACGCGGGGATCAAGACATCTAAAGAAGTGCCGATGTATCAAGCTTTGGCTGAATCTCTAAACTTGCCTGCAGTAGCAACGGTTAAAGAACTAGGTATCGATAAAGCTTTTGAGGCAGGAGAAAAATTCGGCCTCAATATGACTAATGTCGACAGAGTACTAGGAGTTGCCCTGGGTGGTGGTGTGGAAACAAATCCGCTTCAGATGGCTCAGGCATATGCGGCATTTGCAAATGAAGGGCTAATGCCAGAGGCTCACTTTATCACCCGAATCGAAAACGCCAGTGGTCAAGTGATTGCAAGTCATAAAAATACTCAAAAACGAGTTATTGACAAGTCGGTTGCCGATAAGATGACCAGTATGATGCTGGGAACCTTTACAAATGGTACAGGGATCAGTTCGTCTCCAGATGACTTTATAATGGCTGGGAAAACAGGAACGACAGAAGCGGCCTTCAACCCAGAATATACAAGTGATCAATGGGTTATTGGGTATACCCCTGATTTAGTGATTAGCCACTGGCTCGGTTTTCCGACTACTGATGAAAATCACTATTTAGCAGGTTCTACTTCAAATGGAGCTGCTCATATATTTAGAAGTATGGCGGAAACAATCCTACCATATACGCCGGGTAGCACCTTTACAGTGGAAAATGCCTATAAGTTAAATGGTATTGCACCAGAAAACACACGTAAACATACAACAAATGATACTAGTGCACAGTCGGATGATATATTAGCAGATATTCGTGGACGAGCACAAAATTTGGTTGATGAAGCAGGAAAAGCAATTTCAGATGCTAAGATTAAAGAAAAAGCTCAGACGGTTTGGGATACTATTGTAGATCTTTTCCGCTGATTTAGTAAAAGATGAGGGTATAAAATCCTTGTCTTTTTTATTGCTAGTTTCTATAATAAATAGAGTTAAGAAAGACAAGATAGGAGATGAAATGCCTTATCCACCTTTTCTCGGTTTGCTTTCCGCTATAGTAGAAAAAAGGAAAAAATACTGTTTTCTAGAGTACAACTATTCAAAGGCCGCAAGAGCCTTCTCAGGGAGTTAGAGCTAGTCTTCCAAGACTGGTGAAAAAAAGTTACAAAAAGGTGTTGACAAGAATGAAAAAGTCGGTATAATAGTAAGAGTTGAAAATAACAACTCAGGTCCGTTGGTCAAGGGGTTAAGACACCGCCTTTTCACGGCGGTAACACGGGTTCGAATCCCGTACGGACTATAGTATGTTGTGGTGTGGAACACTTGATGAAAAAATTAAAAAAAGTTTCAAAAAAGTGTTGACAAGCGAAAGCGGCTATGATATACTAATATAGTTGTCACTTGAGAGAGATTGAGTGACAAAGACCTTTGAAAACTGAACAAGACGAACCAATGTGCAGGGCACTACAACTGAGGTTGTAGTACTGAACAATGAAAAAACAATAAATCTGTCAGTGACAGAAATGAGTGAGAACTCAAACTTTTAATGAGAGTTTGATCCTGGCTCAGGACGAACGCTGGCGGCGTGCCTAATACATGCAAGTAGAACGCTGAAGGAGGAGCTTGCTTCTCCGGATGAGTTGCGAACGGGTGAGTAACGCGTAGGTAACCTGCCTGGTAGCGGGGGATAACTATTGGAAACGATAGCTAATACCGCATAAGAGTAGATATTGCATGATATCTGCTT